>CANJPT010000133.1 GCA_947476195.1 Lewinellaceae bacterium
TGTCTAAAAGTGCTGGAATGGCCGTAATTTCATTTGATTTGTCCTCCGTTTTGACCTGACCAAGGCATAAATTCAACTCCGAACACCACGCCTCAACCAAATGAACAGCTGATTTCCCTCCGTCTTTTTTGGGCAACTGTTGTTCTAGTTTATTCACGCTCCCTCTGAGCTTTTTGCCATCAATATTAATCAGCTTTCCCGACAATGAACCTGCAAGCCCAGCTGCCCAAACAGCAAAAAACGCTTCAAATTCATCGTGTTTTATTAATCCCATCACCCGGTTCAAGGTGTCATGTGATGGGATTCCGTTCACGAACGGACGATATTTTCGCAACCATTCCTGCTTTAATTCTCCAAAGTCAACCATCTCCTCCCATTCTTGAAGACCGCTCATCACGGCGCAAACCATTAAAAATAATATCTCCTCAAGTGGATATAGTTTTTTCCGGTCAATCCTTGGGTCTTCAATGTCCCCAAGCATGTCAAGTAAGCTATAAATTGGCTGCGAATAGTTCGGCTCTTGCATTTTTTTCCATAAAGGACATCATTCCTTCTAATTTGTGACAAATTTTAATGCGTTTGCCCTGGGAGTGGGGGGAGGGAGATATCAATGCTTTTAATTTCTTCAAAATTTAAATTGGGTTGTGCAGATTGACCAGACATATTATTGACAAAATCAATCATGCTTTGTTGACTTAAATACAAACTCACATAATTAGGATTTGCTACTTTTTGATTTAGTCGCAGAATTGCAAGAGCTTGATTTATATTGGCAGGTAAAATATCTTTTGTTACAATGGCATTCTTCCCAAGATAGATTCCTGCCATCGAGAATAGAATATCTTTTTCAGATAATTGGGACCTTTTAAATTTTTTATGGGTTTCTTCATTTATCTGAACAATTTTGGTTTTGTCTAATTTCCTATCATATCCAATAGCATCTGATTTTACATAGTTGATTCCCTAATCTACAAAACCAACACCTTTAGGCGGTGTCGTTCCCTTGGTGATTAAAATTAAGATGTCGCCAAGTTTTACTTCTTTCCACTCACTCATTGATTTGAATCTTTAAAAGGTTAGCAGCAATCATTTTATTCCAGTTGGTTTTCAAGGTTTTACGCCGCTTCATTATCCTGCGCAGCGTTAAAATTGTTCAACTCGTTCATCAGCATGGCTTCCAGTTCTTTGGTAGGCAGCAGTAGTTGGTATTCGGCTACGCCAATGGGTTTGTGGATGTCTTGCAGGGCAATTTCCACGTCGAGGTGGTCTTTTCGGCATAAAACAGGGCGTCATTATCTTTATGTATTTTTTCAATCAAAAGCATATTATGCCGCCAAGGCAAAACTGCTACGCAGCGTAGCAGTTTTGGGTTTCTATAATCTGTTGTCTTGTTTTTTGCCCTAAAACTGCGACAAGCTGTCGCAGTTTTAACGGAGCATCTTTATGCAGTTGTTCCAATTCCATGATTTTTTAGGTAACTGGTTAGCGTAGTCGCGTCTGAGACGAAAAAATGTGCCTTTTTGGGCCAGACAGCGTGCCACCTAACCGGTTACATATTCTTTTTGATAAAAGATTTGTCCCACTCTTTCGATATGCGCAACCAGATCAGGGTTTCCTATTTGGTGAAAGACAGATAAATCTATTTTGTAGGGCAAGAGCAGGTCATCTAATTCATTTTCAATTATTTGAAGGATCGTCAGGGTTAGTTTTTCGCCTAATAAAGTCAGGTCAATATCTGAGCCAGGGCGGTAGTTTCCCTTTGCCCTTGAGCCATACAAAATTGACTTTTCCACCTCAGGATACTTTGCAAATACTTCCTGAATAGCATTTATGGTCTCTGTTTTTAATCCGAACATCATAATAATTTTCCTTGTTCTCCACTTCGTAATGCTTCCATGCGGTTTTTAAACTGATTAAATTCCTGATAATATTGATGTACTATTTTTAGAAAAATATCATCAGCAGTTTCTTCATTATACGTATGTGATGTTTTGTTTCGGCTCTTAATCATGTCCATCCAAACATCGCCATTCGTAATGATGCCCGCAGCAAATGCTTCTTTAGTAGCATCTTTAGAACCGAAGATATTGTTATTTCCAGCGTTTTCTAAAAAATCCTTCATCACATTCCAAGCCAACTCATGGGTGTATTCAAAGCGTTGTATCAGTCCTTCTTTGATGATGTCATCTAAAAAGTCATCTTCATCAATGGTGCCGTCTTCTTTAATTTGATACTCCTCGTTAATTTTTTTAACAGCTTCTTCCAACTTAAAAAAAGCTTTCACATAATTGCTAAACCGTTGTTGCCAACGTATGTCTTGTGTACTCATTGTTCAATCTTTTTTAAGTTGTTCATAATTATCTTATTCAACGTATCTTCTTCTGCAATCTGTTTTTCAAGTTCGGCTTTCAGGCTTGCAAAGCGTTCTGCAAAATCAAAATCATCTTCGTCATCGGGCAAGCCCACATATCTGCCCGGAGTAAGCACATAATCGAGTTCTTTTACTTTGCTGATCGGTGCAGAAGCACAGAAGCCTGCAATGTCTTCATAGTTGCCGTCTAGGTTTCTCCAATTATGGTAAGTGCTGGTAATTTTATCAACGTCTTCTTGCGAAAGTTCTTTGGTTCTGCGGTTGATCAAATGGCCTAAGTTTCGCGCATCAATGAATAAAATCTCCTTGCTGCGGTCTCTGAAACCATTGCTACCTTTTCGGTTACGGTTCATAAACCATAGGCCTGCAGGTATCTATGTGTTTAGAAACAACTTGGCGGGCAGGTTTACAATGCAATCAATAAAACCGTTTTCTACCAGGGCCTTTCTTATGTCACCTTCGCCTGATGTTTTAGATGTCAAAGCACCTTTTGCCAACACCACCCCTGCTTGTCCGTTGGGTGCTAAGTGGTAAATAAAATGTTGCATCCAGGCAAAGTTGGCGTTGCCGGTGGGCGGTGTTCCATATTGCCAGCGTCCGTCCGTTCGCATTAAATCACCGCCCCAATCACTTACGCTAAAAGGTGGATTGGCAATGATGTAATCTGCTTTCAGGTCTTTGTGTGCATCGTTCAAAAAAGAACCTTCGTTGTTCCATTTCACTTGTGAGCTGTCAATGCCCCGAATAGCCAGGTTCATTTTAGCAAGTCGCCAGGTGGTTTGGTTGCTTTCTTGTCCGTAAATAGAAATGTCATTTACTTTTCCCTGGTGTTCGGTTACAAACTTTTCAGAGTGAACAAACATACCACCCGAACCGCAACAAGGGTCAAACACGCGTCCTTTGTAGGGCTCCAACATTTCAACCAATAATTCTACCACGCTTCTAGGCGTATAGAACTGTCCGCCTTTCTTGCCTTCTGCAAGGGCAAATTCACCCAGGAAATATTCAAAAACGTGTCCGAGTACATCGGCACTTCTTGCTTTGGCATCGCCTAAAGCAATGTTTCCAACCAAGTCAATCAATTCACCCAAACTGGTCGGATCCAAATTTTGTCGGGCAAATACTTTGGGTAAAACACCTTTCAGGGAAGCGTTTTCTTTTTCAATGGCATCCATCGCTTCGTCCACAAACTTTCCAATTTCGGGTTGTCTCGCTTTCGATTGCAAGTAATTCCATCTTGCATCCTGCGGAACAAAGAATACATTTTCTGCTTTGTATTCGTCTTTGTCTTCGGGGTCTGCACCTTGAGCTACTTCAGCCAGTAGTTGCTGATACTTTTCTTCAAAAGCATCAGAAATATATTTCAGGAAGATTAACCCCAACACAATGTGCTTGTATTCTGCTGCATCTATATTCTTACGGAGTTTGTCCGCTGTTTTCCAGAGTTGTTTCTCTAAAGGTTCTTCTGTGGTGGTTTTTTGTTTGGCCATTATATTCCTAAAAATTAGTTCGTTTAAATTCTGCTACTGGTATCAGGTTTTGTCATGGCAAATATAGGCCAGGCGCTGGCAAATAAAAGTCCACAATCATTTAGTACAGATATATTTACTGGTATCACCGTCTTCCCTGACGCCCAAGGTCAAATTGCCCAGCAATCTACCCATATTACCCCAAAACCTTCGTTTATTCACCCCCAAAATAACACCCGCCCATGCGCTTCCTACTACTCCCCCTCCTACTCCTTCTCACCCAAGCCAACCACGCCCAAACCTGCAACTACCTGGCCTACGATGGCTTTTCCTACCCATCCAACACGCCCCTGGAAGGCCTACAAGGCGGAACCGGCTGGCAATCCTCCTGGAATGTACAAAGCGAGAATACCAACCTGCCCGGATTTGGCATCGAAACCGCGAGTCCGCTGCAATGGCTGGACCTGCAAACGGCCGGAAATTATACCACGGGCGGCCTGGCCTACCTGACTGCCGGACGCCGCTTGAATACCAGTACCAGCGGACCCTTCGCGAACTGGCTGACACCCGACGGAACCATCGGCAAATCCGGCACCACGCTCTGGGCCAGCATTTTGCTCCGAAAAAATCAGAACAACGACGAAACGGTAGCCGCCATTTGGCACGAAAGTAACCTGCAGTGGTGCGAGGGCTGCACCTCCAATAAAGTGGCGGTCGGGTATTTTGGCGCCAGCTCCAACGTGGGTGGACAGGCCCGCTGGACACTTCGCATACAGGATCAATATTATCCGAGTGCTGTACCGATGGTGCCGAATGAGCCGGTTTTATTGGTAGTAAAATTTGAATTCCTGGCGGGCGCCACCACGGTCTCCCTCTTTGTAAATCCTACGGCGCTGGGCAATGACGCGCCGCAGCCAAGCGCAGACCTGATCCAAACTACCAACACGCCAGTCGCGCTCCGAAGCCTGGCACTTTACCTCGGAAACGACCCGGCCAGTGCGCAGGCCGATGAGATCCGCATGGGCGCCACGTATGCCTGCACTGTTCCGGACCCCTCTGTGCTGGTGAACCAGCCACCCAACGCAGCTTTCAGCATGAACCCACCCACGGGCAAGGCGCCGCTTCAGGTCACACTCGATGGCTCCGCCGCGGTCGACCCCGACGGAAGCATCGTGTCCTATAGCTGGAATTTTGGCGACGGCTCCCCGCAGACTTCCGGACAAACGGTGTCGCATACCTTCACGGCGACCGGAACGCTCACCGTGACTTTGACGGTGACCGACGATCTGGGATTGCAACATGCCCTGTCCAAAACCATCACCGTGCTCAATGCCGGTGGTTCGTTCTCTTGTCAGCTCGGACTGGTCAATGAAAAACTGGCCTCCTGTACGGGCAACGATGGGCGGTTTCGAGTCACGAATTACGGCAACTTTCCACTTCAGCTCAAAAACAGCGGCGGAACTACGATCGCGCCTGCAAACGGAAACCCCAACCTTTACGACAACCTGGCCCCCGGCATGTATCAACTTACGGCCAGTGGCGCAAGCGGTTGCCGCGATACGTTTCAGGTGCACATTCAACGCTACAGCAACACCTGCCCGGGCTGGACGCCTGAACCCTGTGCCATGAAGATCGGGGTGGGCATCGAAGGACTGGCCTATTATTCCAAAGGCCGCCCTTTCAAGGATTTTTTCAAATCCTGTGGCACCTGGATCACCTACGACCCCAATCCACCCGGCGGCAACTTTGTCTGGAATACTGAAAATCAGGCACATATCCCCACGAATAAAGATGGTTATCCAAGCCAGGTACCTTTCGGGGTGCCCAACGGAAGCGGACAGAATCTGCTGCGGGGCATCATTTCCGCCATTGGTTTTATCCCGAAGGATGTGCCCCTGCGGCTAATTTATGAAGGGACAGGCACCTTGCAAATGCAGGGTGCGGTGACGGTTACCAGCAATCAGCCGGGCCAGATCGATTTTGTGATCAACGATGAAGGGAACATCTTTTTCAACCTCACGGCATCCCAGGCAGGCAATCCGGTGCGCAACATCCGGGTGGTAGAACTGAGCAACATGGATACCTATGAGACCCAACCCTTCCGGCAGGGCTTTCTGGACAAATGTGCTGAATTCAATACCCTGCGATTTATGGACTGGGTGCAGACCAACGGCAGCCGACAGGTTCAGTGGGCCGACCGGACGCTACCCAATTACTACTCACAGGCCGAAAGCCCGAACGGGGGACTGGCATATGAGTACATCATTCAGGTAGCCAACCAGTTGAACAAAAACATCTGGGTCTGCATCCCGCACCAGGCCGACGACGATTATATCGCACAAATGGCCGCGATGTTCCGCAACGGGCTCAAACCTGGCATTCAGGTGTATCTTGAATACAGCAATGAGGTCTGGAACTGGATCTTCCCACAAGCCAATTGGGTGGCTGAAAACGGTCCGCAGAACATCAGCTATCCCCGGAGATATGTCGAGCGTGCCACCCATGCATTTGGCATCTGGATGAATGCCTGGGGTAATCAAAACACCCGGCTTAAACGGGTGCTGGGCACCCAAAACGGCTATGACTGGATCACGGAAGAAATCCTCGCCCAAGCCGATCCGGCGCAATACGATTACATTTCTCCCTCCTGGTATGTGGGCCTGGATCATGGCCCCAATGGCATCCCCAATTTGCAGGCGCTGGGTGCTGCAGCCACTCCGGAAGACGTTCTGGAGAACGCCAACAACGCCTTCCTGAACTTTTACCCACACTGGGAAATGGTGTACCGGACTGCTAAACTCTACGGCAAAAAAGTGGTGAACTACGAAGGCGGCCAGCACTTTACAGATTTTACCATACCGCCCTACATTCAATCCATGTACGACGCACAGGTGCACCCGGGCATGTACACGTTGTACAACCGCATGCTCGACAGCCTTCGGCGACTGGGCAGCGAACTCCCGATGGCTTTTGTACTGACAGGACCCTGGCAAAGTCAGTACGGCTCCTGGGGGCATATTTTTGACGAAGACGATGCGGCGCCCTGGAATGACCGTCCCAAATTTCAGGTACTGATCGATCAGATGGCACAGTGCGTGGAAACGCCCAGCGGCACTAAAGATCCAAACCCGTCAGCCGGAGTAAACCTTCGGGTTTTCCCGAATCCTACCAGCGACGAATTTCGTTTAGCGGTCCCGGAGGCGTGGTTTGGGCAGGATTTTCAGCTTCGGGTGAGCGATGTTTTGGGAAAGGTTTGGCTTTCGGGAGTGTTCGTCAACGATCAGATTATTTTGGGTGAAACCTGGCCGAACGGGGTTTATTGGGTGGAGGTTTTGGATGCCTTGGGGCGGAAGTTGGGGGCTTGTCGGGTAGTTAAGATCAGGTATTAGTAAGGTTAAACCCCGGAGAGTGTTCAAAAACATGTGTCAAATCCTGGCCGCCCCCCCTCAATGTCATTGATATCACATCTAGCATCTTGTAACCGCTTGTTTTAACGAGCGGCTAAGAATGACCTCCTATCACATCTATCTTCTTTGCAGAACATCAGCATTTATAACTCATTGAATATGTCATGTTTTTGCAAAGAAGATAGATGTGATCTGCTGGGATGCTTAGTCCCCCGACTGAAGTTCGGAGGTTACAAGATTATAGATGTGATTGTCAAACTTCCTCAATTCTACTTTGTCACTTTAGGAACGTGTCACAATTTCAACCCACGACTTCAGTCGTGGTCAAATCCCATAGAGGTCCGTGTCCGCCAGGGAAAAAGATGGCATCGTAATCATCCGAAGACATCGTTGATAACAAGCTGGTTTTTCCCAGCAGATCTTGTAATTTTTCATCTGCTTTAAAGCGAGTCGTAGCAGGGGTTTGATTTTCAGGCGTATCGATGGACGGATCTATGGGCGGTTGTCCGCCTTTTGGAGAGGCAAGGTTGATGGTAGCACCCGCATCCAGAAATACATAATACGGTGCTGCAAATTCTTCAATCCAAAAACCTGTCTTTTTTCCTGTATTTCCCAGCGCACTGTGGGAGGTTAGGACCATTAATATTTTCATAATTTTTTATTTTAAGCTTTAAAAATCATTTTTCCAATGTTGTCTCCTTCGAATAACCCCAGCAGTGCGGCAGGCAATTGATCAAAGCCATTTACAATGGTTTCCTTGTATTTGATTTTACCTTCTTTTACCCAGGTTGCCAGGTGCTTAATGACTTCACCAAAGGTGCATGTTTAGTACCCTAGAGCGACCGAAGAAATTGCTCCGCAATATGCAGATGGTCCTTTTGCTTCGCCTCAGGCATTTTATCAAAACTGCCGATCAACATGCCCAATCTTGGATTTTGCAGAAAGAAGCTCCGGTGTGTATGCATGAACCTCCAGAATAATCCGTCCCACACTTTTTGCCATTCCCCTTTTTTATAATCACTCATTTTCATCAAATAATTGCTGCCGCTGATGTAGGGTTTGGTAGACATCAGACCGCCATCGGCAAACTGGCTCATACCGTAAACATTGGGCACCATGACCCAATCATAGGCATCAATAAAAAGCTCCATAAACCAGCGGTACACTTCATCCGGGTCAAATTCGCACAAAAGCATAAAGTTGCCCAGCACCATCAATCGTTCTATGTGGTGACAATAACCTGATTGCAGCACTTTTTTAATGGTACTATCCACCGGTTCAATGCCCGTGGTTCCATTCCAAAAAGCGGGCGGGATCTTTCTTGTAAAACCCCAGTAGTTTTTGGTCCGTTCGGCGGTCCCTTTGAGTTCGTACACGCCCCGGATAAATTCCCGCCAGCCTATGATCTGGCGAATAAAACCCTCCACTGAATTGAAGGGGATTTCGTGACTTCCGGCGTAATGCAAGGCCTCCTCCACCACAAACTGAGGGCTTAGCAGGCCGTTGTTCAGCATCGGAGTCAAAATGCTGTGATGTAAAACCGTTTCTTGGGTTACGATCGCATCTTCATAGGCTCCGAATTCAGAAAACCTGGATCTGAAAAACTCCTGGAGCCAGATCTTGCTTTCGGCATGCGTGGTGGGGTAAATATAATCCGTATTTAATGCACCATAATTATCCGGAAAATATTGTTGGGTGTACGCGATCGCTTCTGTGTTGAAAGGCGTGGACTTTAAAAACTCAGTTTTAGGAGGCGTTTTCCCTTTGGGGTATTTCAGGCGATTTTCATCATCAAAGGTCCATTTCCCGCCTACCGGTTTGCGGTCTGCTTCCAGCAGTATATTTCTGCTTTGCCGCTGGTGTTTGTAAAAGTCGGTCTGGAACATTCTTTTCTTATCCGAAAAAAAGGCAGCGATTTCGGCAGAAGAATTCAAAAACATAGGCGTCGGATTTTTGACAGGCTCCATGTGCTGCGCTTGGGCGGTCTTAATGATCCGATACTCGAGCCAGTTATCCGTGGTGTCGATGTATTCAAAGGAATCAACCCCTTTTGTTTTCAAATAAGGGATCAGCTTCCTGACATCGGAGCGTTCATTGAATGCATCGATGTATACTACTTCAATGTTTTTCGACTGCAAATACTGTTCATAAAACTTCATACTCGCTCTGTGCAAAGCGATCTTCCGTTTATGGAAATTATATTGTTTGAAAAAAAGCCATTCCTCGACCAGATAAATCGTGCTACAGCTGGATGCGAGTGTATTTTGCTCAAATAGTTGATGTGGAAATAAGATTCCTGTTTTGTTCATTATTTTGCTGGATGACCCTTCATTCTATGCTTAATAGCTTTTCTGCTTTATTGTTCCAGAGTACGATCCTTTGCTCCAGACTTGATGTGATGATCCTATTTCCCTTTTTATTCCAGGACACGCCCCAAAGGAAGTCTTTTGAGTCCCCTTCCGAGATGAGCTTACCCTTTGTATCCCAGATTCTTAAAGCGTCACTTGCGGTGGCCAATTTGTTTCCCCGGGCATTCCAACTTAAATTTCGGTATTCACCTTTGCTGATATCTATTGATTTTAGCAGCTTACCCGCTTCATCCCAGTATTGAAGTAAGGAATTAGTCTGATCATACCCATAGTCTATGGGATGCTCTAATGTTTAATTATTTTGAAAGTTTGATTAACCCCATCAATCCTCAGAAAATATAAACCTTGAGGAATTCCGTCCAATTGAATAATTGTATTTTTAGATACAATTCCAGTTTTAATTTCGCTGCCATTAACATCTATCAACTTGAAAGCACCTCCGAAGATTTCCTTATCAACATCCAGCACAAAATAAGAAGATGCCGGATTTGGATAAACCCTCGCAAATACATCATTTACTTCATAAGCTCCAGTTGTCATAGTTGGCGTGTAAACTCTGATTTTGTTATTTCCAGAAACAGCAGCAAGACCATTTGCCCCAAAGCAAACACCGGAAGTATTTGTGAAATTTAAAACATCAGACCACAACAAATTTAAGGCGAGATCAAAAGCATATACGCCATTTTCTCCATTTGTTGCATAGATCATATTGTTGTTTGTGGCTGAAATCCTTGGTGAATAAAAGCCTCCTTGGGTAATGGAAACAGATGAATTGTTAACTTTACCTGTCAGTGGATTTAAACGGACGATTTTTCCATTTGACGGAGCATAGACTGAGCCGTCCGATCCAACACACATCGTACTGAAGGAACAATTACCATAGATTTCGGTTTGCCACAATAAATTTAATTGGGTGCCATCATCTGACAACGCTGCCACATTATCTTCAGTCAGCTGAACATAAATTACGCCGTTTTTTCCGACCATTAAAGCTGATTGTGGTAAATTCCCTCCAGGTTGTAATTGGGTTACAATATGGGAATACTTCTTTTGGCCGTTGAACAGATCAATGGCCCATACATACGAAATACCACCATTTTGCTCCAATGTATATCCGGTATTTTTAGCCTGATTAATGGCCATTTCTCCGCTACCTGAGGCAAAGGGTACAGTTGAAGTTTGCCACACCATCTGACCATTTGCAGGGTTTATTTTATAGGTTTTCAAATTCCCCAGAATATAAAAGTTGCCAATTGAATCAAAAACGCCTGATTCGGTTATATAAGGAGCGACATTCACATTTGATGTCCAAATATGCGAACCGTCTGATAGATTAAGGGCATAAAGTGAATCGTTCTGGCTTTCCGTCAACCTCATTACAAAAACTCTGTTATCGCGAAGACCCACAGGAAGTGACCGTCCTGTAGAATTAGTAACGTCAATACTCCATAACAATTTCCCCGTGGTTAATTCGAAACATTCTACAGGGGCATAGGTGGGACTCAGAAACCTCATAGTCACCAGATAGTTCCCTTCAATATATATAGGGGTACCAAAAAATCCTGGGGATATAGTTTCCCATAATACACTGTCAGTTGTTGGTCCGGCAACATCAACATAACCGTTTTTCCCCCAATTTCCACCAGTATTATTCCAACTGGTATTTTGTCCCTTCACCAAAGTAGAAATGCTCATAAGGACAAATAAAATTCCAAGTTTAATCTTGTTCATATTAGTTTTTTTTAATTGTTTTTATTTTTAGCCTTGCCCATGACTCGCAAATATGCAAACTCTTTACACGAAAGTGCGAAGGTGCAGAAAAGACTCAGATTTCACAAAAAATTTGCTTTTAAAAAAATTAATCTGTTTAAATTCAAGTACTTATAAATTTTTTACCCAACTAACCTCGCGATAACAATACAAAATACGCACCCGTAAATACGGAAAAAACATCCTGCCTACAATTCAACATGCGCCGCTCCTCCAGCCCATACTACTGGACATTTATCGTATCCGCATGGGCAACACTAACTCCTCATAAACCCACCACCACAAAAAAA
>CANJPT010000134.1 GCA_947476195.1 Lewinellaceae bacterium
AAAATACCGGCGCCAAAGTTTTGAGAATTTCGGGGATTGCCTTCCCCGGTTCCAACCCAGATCTCATCAGGGTTGCGGGGGTTGATGGCAATACTGCCAATGCCCTGGGTAGGTGCTTTATCAAAGATGGGTTCCCAGGCCGTACCCCCGCTTTTACTACGCCACACACCTCCGGAGGCTGCGCCCGCATATATGACCTCAGGATGTGTGGGATCAACTGCAATGGCTGTGATACGACCTGACATGGCTCCAGGTCCTATGTTCCGGATATGCATGGTTTTTAGCACCTCCTGATTGAAGGCCGGGCGGTTTTGACCAATACTGTTTGTGGTGATCAAAAGTATTGATACGAAGCATAGTAGAGCAGCTGGTAGGAAGGATAGATATGTTTTTTTGTGCATCGAAAATTTATTTGAGCACAAAACTGCGAAAAGCCGAGTGAACGGCGGGATTTTCGCAAAATTTTCGATGAAACACGACTTATTGAAAACTGTTTGAACATACTTTTAATTGAATGGCCCTCACTTTGGTTTGGTAAATTGTCGTAGGGGTACACTTAACGATAAACAACAAGTTTACCCTGTTGAACGATCCGCCCTTCCATCATCACCGCATAAAAGTAAAAACCCGAGGAGAGCCCTACCAGACTAACAGCGTGCTCTTCTACCCTTGTACCCAGTTCGATCTGCCGGATTGCAGTACCGGGTTGATCATACAAAACCCAGATCGCCTCCTCTGGTAATGGATGGTTTACAAAAACCGTGGCTCTGTCATTAGCTGGATTGGGAAATACCACCACATCTTTACGACCATCTAAAGGGGTGTAGGTTTGAACAATCATCGAATCACAAGGCGAATTTGATGGCTCGTCTCGAAAGCTAGGGATATTGGGTACACTAATATAATTCCAGGACGAGAGTGCAAGGCCTCTGCGCTCTGGGAGGCTGTAAAGTCCAGGGCAGTCTGGTCTATTTATTATATGTAAACTCAAATTGGAGGTTCCACTTGTAATATAAATTTTCCCATCAGGAGCAAGTGCGGATAGCGTAAAAACAGAAGGAACAAAGGGATCAGGGAAATTATCTGGCACAGCCAATAAGATCCGACTTGCAGCAATATCTGTGGCCTGCAAGTCATACTGCAATAGAACAGAAACTCCACCAATATACAAATAGCGTGAATTAGGAGAAACAGATGCACCAACAACGTACGACCCCAAATTGTTGATCATCAACCACTGTTCGTTGTTTAGTGAACCCTCAATATTATTGAATTCATATATGTGCAATCCATTATTTCTATTAAATCT
The DNA here is from genome assembly GCA_947476195.1 of Lewinellaceae bacterium. Lineage (GTDB taxonomy): Bacteria > Bacteroidota > Bacteroidia > Chitinophagales > Saprospiraceae > M3007. Next base: position 1,310 of record CANJPT010000134.1, read on the forward strand.
AATGAATTTTTTACCGTCCGGTGTAAAACAAGCTTGACCAGCAACATCAAATTTGTTAAATGGAATACCAGTACAGATCTTTTGAGGAATACCAACACCCTCTGGGGTTACCAACGTGATGAAATAGCAATTGGAGTGTGATTTAGGCGCTAAAATCCACCAATCACGTCCATTCGCATGGCGACAGGCTTCTATGGAATTGACGGACATAGAATCTTCTATTGCAATCTGATTTTTTAGAGTAACAGCCCCTAAACCACCATCTTTGGTCATATCTATCACGTTGTAGCGCAGATGCCGGGAACAGCCTCCGCCCGGGTCACCGGGGAAGTCAGTGGCTTGATAGTCATTGATAAATAATAAATAAAGATTAGGGCTATCCGGCCAGGGTATGGCAATGGCCCCTCCTGGATTGTTGCTGCTTCCATACGGACAATCATATTGCTGAATCTGGCCCGGATTGATTGAATCTCCGTTTTCCATGATTTCATGTGCTGCATTGACTACATAACATCCGCTGGTGTAAAAAATCAATTTTCCATCTGAATCTGACATGGTGGAAGTTGCAAACTCAGAGCTAAATTTATCTACAGTCTCATACTACTGGACATTTTTGTGCTGCCCCCAGACCTATAAGGTTTCCAAAAACCTTATAGGTCTCGATTTTAAAAAATGTCCAGTGGTGTGCTACAGTCTTAACAGTCTGGATCTTAACTGGGTGAAGGTTAAAGTCCATCAAAATAACATCTCCGCCAGGGTCTAATAACGAAGTGTCGTATCCAATGGTCCAATTGTAATCGTACTTGGATTGGCTGAAGGAAATGAAAGGCAGTACAGCAATTACAAATATTAAAAGCTTTTTCATGACTGTAATCAATTAAAAAAGGGCGATTGAGCTAAAGCCCAACCGCCCAATGGCATTAAAGAAATTAATGAGAAAGGAAAATTTTAGCAGAACATCTATACTTTCCGTTAAAAGAAGCAAAATATATTCCTGTTTGAAATTTGGAGACGTCTATTTGCAAAGCTTCTTCATTCCCTTGAATTTTTTGCGTATATATTTCATTCCCTTTCATATCGAAAAGAGAAAAGGAACCTGATTGTTCCGTTGGCAAGACAATTGTCAAAATACCCTCGAATTCAAATGCGTTGAGTTGACCAACTAATCCATTGACTTTACTATGGGTGCTTCTTTCTTCATTCTCTTTTAAACTGATTGGAGGAATGCTTGCTTCGCCACAACTGCCAAAAGGGCTTGTGTTGATTGGGTTGCAAATTTTATTAAATATGGCAGAAGCAGCCTGCCCGACTGCCGGGCCACCATTTTCAGAACACTGGACAGCAATTTGCTCAAGTGCAGCTACTTGCAAAGCCGATAACTCGCCGCCTTGATTAAGGAAAGAAGTCAACAAAATTTGGTTGACCGTTTTTTGATTCTGCTCAAAGAGTGCAACCGCATTTATGTAGTTATTCAAATTTGAAGCAAGCTGTAACTTTTGAAAATCAATACCTGTTGAAGAGCTACCGATTGCTTCATTCAACATTTTTTTCACTTCGAAAAATTGGCCTAAAGAAGTTGAGGCTTCATTTTGAACAAAAGCCAGGAAGGCTGGCTGGCTACTCAAAAGATTGAGATCTCTTTTCAATTTTGCATATAGGTAATTTTTGAAACCCCATTGTTTCGCAGGATATTCGTTTAGTGGGTCAGCGTGATTAAAAGGCATTAGGTTTTAGGAATAAAATTTTGACAAAACTTTAAGTATCAAAACATACAGATCCTAAAACCATTAACCTTGAAAGATTATTTATATAGGCCTAATAAATTACTCGACATAAAACAGGATTCATCGTATAAATAATACCAAACAAATAGACATAACAATTTGCAAACAGGCAAGTGCCGAAAAGGACTTTAACAAAAAGCATGTGCTGATTGAGTTCCAGGCACGATTGATTACAAAAAAACATGGGCCATCCCAATCAGAGCAGCCCATGTTCCTTTGTTCACATTATCCAATTAGAACTAACGGATCACATTCAGTTTGGCCACAAAAGCCCGGCCGGTCAGTTTGTTTTCTAAGCGGACAAAGTAAGCCGCCGGTGGCAAAGAAGACACATCCAAAAAGAACACATTGGCATCCTGTTCCACCCTAACATTGGCTGCCGATACCAGAGAGCCGCCCTGGCTATGCAGCGTGAGTCGTGCGTCAAAGGCCACACCAGTATTGCTGTATCCTATTTCTGCCTGAATACTGGCTGGATTTGGAAAAATGGTCAAAGGCTTCTCTGTCAGGTAGTTGTCTTTTGTTCCCACGCTTCCTGGCAGGTAGCAATCCGGACTCACAATAGCCGCCGAATCTACAATGGGCATTTTGGAATACCCTTCAAACATGGTCTCTGTAAGCACTTCTTCACTTGCGCCCAGCCAGTCTTGAAGCAGTGTAGTAAACACCTGCCGGTAGTCAAACTGTGCCCCCTGCAACTGGTTGTCGCTGGTCAGATTAGAGAGATTAACGTTGGTGCCGCGCACGCCTGCTGCGATGTTTTTGCCGAAAATAAACATAGGAGCAAGCGTCCCGTGATCGGAGCCATCGGAGCCGTTTTCTTTAGCACAACGGCCAAATTCTGAAAAGGTACAGGCGGTCACCTGGTCAGCAATGCCCAGTCCTTCGAGATCATCCATGAAACTTTTAACAGATTCTGCAAGATCCAGCAATAGATCAGCATGATCACCCACCGTCGGATTTCCGCCATCTACCTGGGCATTGTGTGTGTCGAAGCCGCCCAGCTGGCAGAGGTAGATCTTGGTTTTGCAGCCTCCTTTGATCAAGCGGGCCACCGTCTGGAGCTGTGGTGCAAATCGGCTGGCGTTTGTGGTGTTGTAAGTGGTCAGATAATTAGAACCTGCATTGAACACCTGGGAGATACGCTGTGCGTACAAACTCGTGCTTTGTTCCACGCCCATGATAAATTCCAACTCTGTTCCGTGTTCTGAATCCGGCACGTTGAGGATCGGGGCGCCACCAATGGTCTGGATAAGGGAGTAAAACCCGGAAGCATCCTGTCCGCTCAGGTTAATGACATTTTGATGTTCTGTTTCTGTGTGAAACCCAAGTGCCGTGGTAGGGTCTCCGATCTGGATTCCCAGTGGATCCGGCATAGTGGCTGTTGGAATACCTACTACATCCGGATAAAAAGCCTGAAGTGCACGACCCATCCAGCCGGATTTGATATTGTTATTGGCAACAGTACCATCGCCGCCACTCATCCAAAGATCAGTGCCTTTGAAGTGGCTTTGATTCATACTTTCATAGCCGACCCCCTGGACCACCGTTGCCCATCCTTTGTCATACAGATCTTTGAATTTTAACAAAGAAGGGTGAACGCCTACCTGATCTGCATTGGACAGGGTGCCATCTAAATTGATGTATTCATTCTCGGGAATACCGATGCTTGGGCGCAGGTTGGCGTAAGTATCGTATTGGTCGATCGGGATGATATTGTTGAGTCCGTCATTGCCGCCCTTTAGTTGGATCAAGACCAGTACGCGGTCTTCAACGCCCTCGCAACTGTTCAGCAGTCGGGCCATCTGGCTGTTTGCGAATGGCCGCATGGCAGTCCCGTTTACCACGAACGGCGTTACGGTCGCGGCTGGAAATATTTTGAGAAAATTTCTACGCTTCATAATTTTTGGTGACCTTAAAAGGTTTGATATTCAGGTGAGTACAGAATTGCCTTGATAAGTCTTTCAAGCGCCAGCGTAACCTCTGTAGCATTGTTGGTACTCAGGTAATTTTGCCATTCGTAGGTCCAATCTGTTGGTGGCAAATTGTCCAGAAAGACCTGAATATGAAAATAGTTGAAACGGTCTGTATCCACCTGTTCCGGCAATAGGTATTTGAGCAGATCCTCCACCAGGGTCTGGGAATCCAGTGCATTAGAGATCACACCACTGTTTTTTACCCAGGGCGCGATGTCTAGTTTTGTACCCAAAGGATTATTGACAGAGCCCCCTATGGTTAGTTTGCCGCTCAGAAACATTTCACCCACTTTGTACCGGGTGATGATGGTGCTTGAGTTGAACCATTGGTGGCTGAAATCCGGGTCGGAATAGTAGGCGGGATAACCTGCTACATCTGAAGTGAAAAACAGGGGAAGATTGGCTGTGCCAAAAGCTCGCTGAAGCATCCCACGATCAAAGAGTTGAAAATATGCCGCTGTATTGGTCATTGGATCAGGAAGCGGCATGTTGAAAAATGACATGGCCTGGTAGTTCAGTTCAAGTGGCGATTTGATCATACCTCCAATGATCTCATCTGCATTGTCAGAATCGTCTGCATCGAAGAAGTGTTGGCTCTGGAAGAGTTTCAGTAATACAGGCTTTACTTCAAAATTATTGGAAATGAGCGTATTGGCAAGCGGTGTAATGATATCTGTCTCAATTTCAGTCGTGATGCTTCGGCTGACAAACGTATGATACAGGCGGCGACAAAGGTTTTTGGCCGTTTCTGGTTGTGCAAAGACCATGTCTACAAAGGATTGCAATTCAACCCACATCCCAGCAGCATTGGTCGCACCGGCGATTACAGTGTTGTTGAATTTGGCGGAAAAGGTTTTGGATCCGGCCTTATGTTGTCCGAATAGAACATCTCCGCGTGGGATGCCGGTTTCAGCATCCACAACATCCCGGTTAAGTTTAACGCGGAATCCGGTTAGCACCTTTGCGGCCTCGACAATGTCCTCTTCCGTATAATTTGTGTAGTCGCCTGGTCCGATTTGCGGGCCTTTGCCGATGGAAAAAAGCTCCAGAAATTCACGGGCAAAATTTTCGTTTGGATTGTTGGCGGTGTTTTGAGCGTTGTTCAAATACAACAGCATATTATTGTCCACTACAACTTTGTAGGCGAGTTTTTTGAAATTGCCCAAAGCTCCCCAGCGCATCAGTTGCAGGTAATCGAAGAAGTTTGCACTCCGCGCTGTATTGGCGGTTGTCTGCATGAACTGATGGAAGAAGAACTGCATTTTATGTCCTATTCCCGGATCGCGCAAGGCCTCATTACACCACCAGTCCATGACCCAACGGCGAAGTACAAAATCATCTGTTGGAAGACTTGCAACAGGGGTTCCTGGCAGGGGTAGTAACCAGGTTTCTATGGGAGAACCTGCCGTTAGGATGTCTTTGTAAATCGGCTGACTAAGCTGGAGTGGGTTCAGCTGAAGGAGTGCGTCTACCGCCTGGGCAGCCGTTTGCCCAGCCATTTGGTCAACTCTGAGTTTTGAAAAATTGTAGCTCGTGCGACGCAACAGATGTGCCGCGCGGCGGTGGCCCAACGAACCAATCAAAGGAGAGAGTGATGCCATAGTTTGGGAAGGATAGTTTACCCGTCATAGCCCTTTAGGTTGAAGGCGGGTTGAGGTAAAAAACTTAACTTTGTTTGAGAGCAATATTTGAGTTTGACCGAAACAAGGAGGAAGGGTTTAACGAAGTTTTTAAAGTTTTATTCAAATGCCTGAATTGACAACCGGGGTGCAGCGCAAACATGCGCTACACCCCGGTTGTAAAAAAGCAGATAACCCTTAAAATCAGCCATGTCTCTATCGCACAACGGTCAAATCTCCAATTTTTTTCAATACCGTTCCATCTACCAATTCCAATTCTATCTGCCAGACATACACCCCGGGGTTAACCAATTTACCCTTATACCGGCCATCCCAACTTATGGATGAATCACCCGGTAAGGCGTTTTGGGCTTCATGAAGCATTCCGCCCCAACGGTTGTATATCCGAAACAGATTCACCCGACGCACTGCAGGGTTGAAGCCCAGGATCAAGGTTGAATTGGCGCCGGTGCCGCCCATCGCATTTGGAATGTAGACTCCAATAAAGGGTTCAACGGTTATTAGCATCTCATCCATGGCAGAACACCCATTTATATCCTTTATAGTGAGTACATAACGGGTCGTTTTCAGGGGGATTTGTACAATTGGATTCGGGCAAGTCAGGCAACTGAGGTAGGAAGTGTCGCTCCATTCCCAGACCACCGGACTGAGGCCTGCCAGGTCAATTGGTAAGGGCAGGGAAATACCAAGTTGTATGGTGGTGTCCGGAGGCAAATTCAGGGAAAGTTGTGGCGGTTGCAACACGGTAAGTGCTACCGTATCATTACACCCAAAAACGTCCTGGCTCACCACAGAATAGTCTCCTGCATGTAAATTCGGATGATCGTATTGCTGCGAAAAAGCACCATTATCGAATTGAAAAAGCAGCGTAGGGTCGGGTGTTTGAATGGTTATTGCCCCGGTATTCCCGTCATAACAATCTGCAGAATCCACTGCGGTCGTAAAAATCGATTCAGGATATTGAACGATGTAGATCGCTTCTGTTTCGGTACAATCGTTTCCGTCTGTTACCGTGAGTGAGTAGTACCCTGCAGGTAAATCATCCACCTTAGGGGAAGTATTCGTCGTGAAATTCCAGACATAGGAAAACGGTTCTACCCCATTAAAGATACTGGCGTTAAGTGAAGCGTTGGATTCTCCAAAACAAGCCGTCGTCCCATCCACTTGTAGTTGTATTTGTGGATATACAAAAAGACTCACTACCTGTGTTGAGTCACATCCATTGGAAGCCGTGAAAAAGCCAGGGTAGTCTCCACTGGTCGTTTGCTGCGTGCCAAAGACATTCGATGAATCTCCAAAGCAGAGAATCCTCGTTTCATATAAATAAAAAGTATCTCGTGGAGCCACCCGAAACAACACGGTTGAGTCGCAACCTGTGCTGGCCGTGAGGTAAAAGGTCATTTGATCATCAGCTTGCAGTACTGTATTATTGATCGTCAGGCTTGAGCCAAGACATACAGAGGTGTCTACGGTAAAGTTGTAAGTACCAACGCCTGTTCCATGTACCCGGATCTGGAAGGTTGAATCGCAGCCGTGTATGGTTTGAAGCTGAAAAAGATGACTGCTGTCGGGCTCGATTGTTATGCCGTTCCAGACCACATTGCGACCATAACAAATGGTTGAATCTACGATGTAATCAAAGGTTTCATGTAGGAATACCAATACGGTATCACGAGCCGAACAGCCATAGGAATAGCCTGCATGAATGGTAACTAATGTTGGCAAAAGAGGTGTCAATGAAACTATTGGACAAGTCGTACAACTAAGTGAGGGACCTCCGTTCCAGGAATAAAAGTCAAAACCAGACACTGAAAGTATTACAGAATCTCCGGGACAAAGGCCTTGATCCTGGCCTAGATCAACGATTGTGCTAACATCCAGGCCGACTATGATACTGTCCGTTTGGGTAATTGCGCAAACGTCAGTAGCTGTAACGGCATATATCCCGGGGCCAACGGCTGTAAACGAGGAATCCGTTGAGCCATTGGTCCAAAGCCAGCCAACAAGGTCTTGTCCACTGGCATTAAACATCATGGTACTCAAGTCGCAGATAGCCGTGTCTTGTCCCAAAGATATTTGCGCCGGCTGGTAAGGAAAATAAAACGAAACGATATTGTTCGCAAAAATGCATTCTCCAATACTCGTAACCGGGAAATCAAAATTCAAATCGAAGGGTGGAGGTGCAGAATGGTTGTCATTTAAGACCAAAAATACCGAATCGTTGGTCACCCGTGGCATCTTGAATGTAAGTGTATCACAAGTGCCCAAGGCTATATCTGTAGAAACCCCAACGATACCGATCCATTGGGCGGGAGTAGTCTGAGGATTCCCGATGTATGCTGAAATAGGCGTGTTTTTTGGAAAAAGGTTGTCTCCTGCATTGCAGATCTCGACGATCAGGATCATAGAATCCTGATCGCAGAGTGGCTGGTCTACCAGCGTCAACACAGCATCCGGTGAGGGAAAGATGGGATTGGAATACTGATTCATAAAGGTATTCAATTTCCGTTTGTCTCCTACAATTTGCTGGTTCTGCTGGTAGCGGGGTACGCTAAGATCATCGTTAATATTTGTGTTGAAATAGCCGTGCTGGTTCCAAACCGGCCTTGATTTTATATTAGGCGCTCCCACAACCTCATAGGCAAACACCGTTCCGTCGAAAGAACTTCCGTTTGTGCCACATTCGATCAATATTTCTGTTTTCCCGTCTCCATCGACATCGAGTACAATTGGGTTTTCAACGTGGGTAAAGCTTCTACATACGTCTTCCCAAATAACGGTGCCCGCAGCACCATCCAACACCTGTAACTTTTCTTCGCTTCGGTAAATAACATCCGCAGTTCCCGTACCACAAAAATCGTAAACAGTTGTACAGGTTATGGAGGAGGGGTCATTCACAGGGTTGGTCCAAAGTGGGGTAAAGTCGTTGCGAAGCGCGTATAGCCAGGGGTGGCCTACAAAGCTGATATCTGGTAAGCTATCCCCGTCCAGATCAGCCACATTAACCCTTGAAGCACCCTCACTCCAATTGTTGAGTAATTTAAATTGGCGAAGGATGGTATTGGTCTGAATATCCCAGACATACACAGTATTCTCACCTGCTTTTTGCCCCTGCACAATGGCATCCAAATCCCCATCGCCGTCAAAATCAGCAACACTGGTGAATCCATCTGAAAAAGGTGCTGGTGCAAAGCGAACAGGAAGTACTAAACCTGTGTTTAAATTTACTGAAAGCACCTGATTGCCTGCGACTATTTCCAGACCGGCACATCCAAAGCAGGCACTTGAAGGCAAAACATCGGCTGGAACGGTGGAAGCGAATGAATAGCCTTTGGCTACGCGTGCAGGATGCTCACCATCAGATAAAATGGTGCCTCCAGAGGCTAAAAGAGCCCCGGTTTGCCCGTTAAATACCTGATTTCCAACATTAACTTCAGGCCATCCATTATTATCGAAGTCTGCAATATTGGGAATAGAAAACTGGTAGCGCTGGTCATACCCAACCAGAACAGTACTGGTATATTTAGGGACACCGGTGTGTTCGTAACAGTGGAGTTTTTGGTCATAACCTACGATCACAATTTCACCAAATCCGTCATTGTCGAGATCCGCTATGGCTGGAGCAGTCCCACCCGGCCATAAGGTAGTAGGATCTACAATATGGACTTTAATTTGACCAGTTACACCGTCCAGTATGTAAATATCTGATTGTTCTATCCTTGTCGTCACCACTTCGGGGATACCGTCTCCATCCATATCACCAGCGACCATAGGAGAAAAAGTGCCAGTTTGGGCATTAGATTCCCATTTGATCGCCAATGAAATGGGTCCACATGGTGGCGGAAATTGACAAATAGGTTTGCAAAGCGGGCGATAGTAAAAGCTATCACACAACCCTGTACAAGTACAGTCGTCATCAAAGCAATCGATCAGACCGTCGCCATCGTCGTCGAGACCATTGGAGCAATTCTCTATAGATTGCCCTTGAAGGAAAATCGGTAGAAAAAAGAAAAGGCCCAGAATCGTAAATTTTGGGCTTTGGAGCATGTTCGAGGAGAGTGTTTTCAAATCCATTAGAAAGTCGGTATTGGTTTAGCCAGGCGCATAAACGGTAGTTTTCCGATTTTCTTCCGCCTGAAAAAGCGATTAACAGTGTGTTGTGTATACCTAAGAGATCAGGACGGGAGGCTCGCTTGGGGCGGGGATTAAAAAAACAAGGCAAAGATGGGGAATTAAGTGGTTATTTTAGTCGTTCGTTATTTTGATCATTAAGTCATTAGTCATTGGGGTCATTAGTCATTGAGGTCATTAGTCATTGGGGTCATTAGTCATTGGGGGCATTAGTCATTGGGGGCATTAGTCATTGGGGGCATTAGTCATTGGGGGCATTAGTCATTGGGGGCTACGAAATGTACAGACTTTCACCCTAGGAAAATCAAAGCCTCAAAACCCCAATGACAAATGACCCCAATGATTCAAATCGCCTGAATCAAATCATATTGTGTCACCACATGGAGTCCACCAGAACGATCAGT
>CANJPT010000135.1 GCA_947476195.1 Lewinellaceae bacterium
ATTTTGTTGAATTTCAGGGATAAACCGGCCACAGCGAACATCGGCATGGATCTTTCAAAAGCGAAGTTATTGATCGACAATTACGGAACCGGTGCGCAAAACGGCGCCAGTCTCAGGCCTTATGAGGCGGCTGTTTTGGAGTTGTAGTGCAATCCCGAACAAGCGCTAAGTGGGCGTCTCATAAGTCGCATTTTTCTTTTCACCGCAGAGGCGCAAAGACGCAGAGTTGTTGATAATCATGCTATTAATGCTCTGTGTCTCTGCGGTGAAAAACTTCTTATTAGGCACCCCAGACTACTGGACATTTTCTAAAATCGAGATCTATAAGGTTTTCAAAAACCTTGTAGGTTTGGGAACAAAACAAAAATTTCCAGTAGCATAGAGGCACCCTCTTAATTACTGCCCGGTCTACGTAAACGTAAAAAGGTAATTCGCCCCGAAATTCCAAATCATTACGATACCGGTGGCGATCAGTTTGGCGGGATAAAATTTCACCCCTTTCCGCTCCGTCAATAAGAAGATGATGCCATTGTTCATGCCCAAGCCTATGAGCGCCACGACGGTAAACTTGGCGAACTGAACACCTACGTGAGGATCCGCGCTATGGAAAGTCCAGATCCGGTTGAGTATATAATTGCTTAATACGGCACAGGCGAAACCAGCACTGTTGGCGATGTATTTATTCAGGCGTAATTGCTCTTTTAAAAGCCAGGTTATGCCAAAATCAACAATGACACCCGATACCCCAACGATCCCGAATTTGAAAAATTTGATGAATAGATCCGACATGAATTTGATTTTGGTAGTCATCCTCAATGACTATAATGGATTCTTCAAATGATACTTTAGTACCTGCTTGAATGGCAATACAGTCAAACCTCATTAGCTTTATTATCCAATTGCCTGCTCCAAATCGGCCACAATATCGGTTACATTTTCGATTCCTACAGATACACGGATCAACCCATCCGTAATTCCATTTTGAAGGCGAACCTCCTTTGGAACCGCTAGGTGTGACGATGAGGCGGGGTGCAAAATAAGCGTATCCACATCACCCAGGGTAGGAGCAAGTGAACAAAAGCGAATGCGGTTCATACAAGCAATTCCTGCGTCGAGTCCTCCTCGAAGCTCAAAACTCAGCATGCCACCAAAGCCACGCATTTGGCTGGTAGCCAGCGTATGGTCCGGGTGAGAGCTGAGGCCGGGATAATTTACGCGCTCCACCGCCGGATTTGCTTCCAGATATTGGGCCAAAGCAAGCGCATTAGAGCAGTGTCTTTCCATACGCAGCGAGAGGGTTTTCATGCCATTGTTGGTTAGCCAGGCTTCAAATGGGGAACAGTTGGTGCCTACCAGTTTCATGGCGCGCCAGACTCCCTTTCGCATAGATTCGTGGTCGCGGCCAATGATAACCCCGGCAATGGAGTTGCCATGGCCGTTCAAATATTTGGTAGTTGAGTGAATGATATAATCCACCCCCATTGCAAAAGGTTGTTGCAAAACAGGTGTGGCAAAAGTATTGTCAATGGCACACAATGCATCGTACCTATGCGCCAGATTAGACAGCGCAGCAATGTCCACACAAGCCAGGGTGGGGTTGGCTGGGGTTTCGCAATAGAGCATTTTGATGGCGGGATCTTCCTGTAAAGCCTTTTCTACGACCGCTCGGTCCTGCAAATCTGCGAACACCGTTTCAATCCCAAACTGGCCGAAAATGCTTTTTAAAAGCTCCGTCGTACCGCCATATAAATTAGCCTGGCTCAGTACTTTATCTCCGCTACGGAGTGTCCCCAGTAATAAAGTAGAAATGGCCGACATTCCGCTGGAAGTCATCACTGCCGAGGCTTCGAAGCCAAGTCCGTAAGCTTCCAGGGCCGCGATCTTGGCGGCAACAGTGTCTACTGTTGGATTGGCATAACGGCTGTATGCATGGCCGCTCTCGATGTTTTTGAAGATCTCGATGCCTTGATCGATGTTTTCAAAATCAAAGGATGAAGTGGCATAGATCGGAAGCACGTGAGGTGTAGTCGTGCGATTTTCCGGGTGTTCTTTTACGATTAACGAGTCAAATTTCATTATTTAAAGTTTAAAGTTCAATCTCCCGGCCAATAGAATTCACAAGCTTTTCTGAGGTATTCACCCGGCTTAGCTTTGGACGAAAGAAACAAGGACGCACGGCAGCCAATTTCATAAGGACAGTCCTGAATAATAGCGTCCGGCTTATTATCCCGGTCTAGATCGCCAAACCAGAGCAGGTCTACAGACGGGTTTACCTCCGGCATTTCTGTGCGGACCCAATCTGTTAAATTTTGGGTAGTAATGGGTTCTGTTGTGTAATCGAGCAGCATCAACTGGTAATCGGTTACGCGAACAAAATTATTTTCAAGGCGTGCACAGCCTGTGGCTGCCAAACCATATGTTGCCTTAATAATGGTGTCATTTTGGTCATTGCCTGGGTAAATTGAAAGTTGGTTTCCGGGACTAAGTGATTTAGAAGAGAACATTTGGTTGGGATCGAAAACCCCCAATGGCCCGCAGTAGCCAATCGTCAGCGCGGTATTACTTGCAATGAGGAATTTGCTTTGGTCTTTTTGGTTGGTTTTTAATAGTTTCACGGTTCCTCCATAAAACGTATTGGGCTCTTCTGCGAGTCGCACTTGAACTTTCCGCAACTCATCGGAGAAAGAATCACGCGCATACACGCCGTACCAGAAAAGAGGAGAAATACTTTGCATGTCGAACTGCGGGGAGTTCTCATAATAGAGTTCTGTAGTGCCGGTTACATACAGATCGAATACCCAGCCTGTGTATTTTTTGTTGCGCACTTTAAGCCATCGTCCGAAAGGTGCGTTCTCGTCGGTAGTATCCGTTTGGGTGTATTGGCCATTGTTCCAGGCCTCCAAAAACTGAAGTAATGACCCTTGAGGCAGGACTGCAACCTTTGCGGAATTCACATCAGGTTCGGCACGAAGGTTGAGGGAATTAGCCGTTACCACGAATTCTTCCGCAAAAAAAACGGACGAATTTTGAGCGGAAAGATGACAGGCTAAAAAGAGGGTTAGTAAGGTGGAGTATGATTTCATTTGTTTTAAAATGATGATGAAAGCAAACTTGAAAGCGTTGTAGCGTAAACAGTTTCGTGTAAAACAAGTAAGAAACTAATCTCTTGTTCTAAAAAGTGTCTCAATACTTATTTCAGGCTTACAACGCGAACCCCAAATATTCCTTGTCTTAAGGGCAATAAAATCTTCTCTCCGGGTTTAGTGATCGGGAAGTAGGCCTGACTTTTATAGCTCAGTCGCCAGTCCATTTCACCTTCCCGTATGCGGAGTTTCCAGCCGGTAGGGTTCAGTTTTTCCCCTTTTAAAACGCCATAACCCGTGGCGAAATAGGCCGTTTCAGAAATAAAGTCAAAGGATTGGGTCTCGTCATGTCCTAATCCACGATTTAGCAAACTCCCAAACAAGGGCGCAAAAACCAAGCTGAATATCAGGATCATAACTGCCGTTGGGAAATGGTCTTCCCAGGGCATGAACCAGGACCTCCAAAACCAAACAGCTCCAACAGTCATTACGCCCGCCCCCAGCATGGAGATCAGAACCAGTCGTTTTATCTCCAGCGTATTTGAGAACACTGAAAATTCTCGAACATATAGCAGCATCATAATACTGAAAATGATGGTGACTAAAACAGCGAGTGGACGATTGGCTTTCATAATTAGTATTTTTAATGTGGTCAATGTGTTTAATATCGATGTCAGACCCTCGATAGCTTTGGCGTGAAAGAATTGATACACCTTTTATTTGTCAATCCGCTAATCACCACTTAAAATCGCTCCAAAGCCTTCATCAATCGCTCAGGTAATTCTTCCCGGCAAGCGGCCTGATAATCCTGGTATGAGCAGGGGACCAAACGATGTCGCTCATGTTTGCGTTTAGTAGCTACGGGGACTTGCATCCACCAGCGACCGCTTTTGATGCTTTTCCAGAAGGTGAGCTGGTGATTGAGTTTCCGGAAATCTACTACATATTCGGTCAGTCCGGTGGTCGACGCAGGGTAATCCCCCTTACGGTTGAACAGCCCTTCGAGCAGATACCACAGCATTTGGGCTGCCGTCTGGGCGCTTAGGCTGTCCCGATCTGCATCGGGTTGGAAACCGTAAAGTCCGAAAGAAGTGAGCTTGTCGCTCATACCTGCGTAGCGACAAAGTTGGCAGGCTTCTTCAGCAAAATATCCTGAAGGGGAGGGGTTTGCTACGCCAGGAGCCTCACATTGTTTCAGTGCGCCAAGGTGAAAGGTCAGCAGATCTGCATCTCGCAGCACGGGTTCTGTTTCTTCGATGCTTGCACGGGATTTGCCTAGTCTGACCAAGTCAAAATGGCTTTTTGTCAAAAAATCAATTGCCTCAGGGGGGGTATGGTGTACTTGAAATCCAACAAGTCCAAAATGGAACAATTGGGGATGCCGGGGTTTAAAAAGTGGTGCATATACCCCATCAGCTCGAAAGGTCGCATCTATTACAGCCATGTTCACCAGGGCTTTGGCTTCCTGATAGGCCAGGAACTGTGCACGGGCCAACTCCTCATTTCCCGCAATGACGATCGCCAGGACTTTTCCACTCAATAGTTCATACAAGACCGGGATCAAAAGCGCCGCATCTGCTTTTCGGAGATTTCCAAGATCGGCTACCGACCCTTTTGGGAAGGGGAAGGTGCAGCGGTATAGCTGCTCTCGGATAAGATTTGACTCCTTGTCGCCCACCCCGATAACGACTGCGCGGACTTTTTTAAGGTCCGGTATTTCGCCTCGATGAAGCAGGATGTTTTTGCCGAATGCCCACGCAGGAAGCGCGTCAATGGCGTTTTTGCAAAAAGAAGTTGGGAGTGGTTTTAGCCAGTTTTGAAGCATAGGTGTGCAAAAGTAGGACCTATATTTGGTTGGTAGTTCACCGAAAGAGCATTTGTAAATATGCAATCGTATTCCTTCGTTTAGGAAAGTACAAATTTGATTAAAAATGTTCGTTACAAGTCAAATTATGCATGAAGTATTTACTCTTTTTGTCAGTGTTTTGCCTCCTATCTCAACTATAATCAGGTCAAAAGCATTATATTTGCACGTCTTTCTTGTCGTAATTTCGATTACGCTGTTTGTAGCCCGAATTCCAATGAATTGGCTGGTAATCCCCCAATTTCCGAGGAAAAAATAAACAACATCATTATGGAAACGCTCTCCCTCCCGCGTACACAACCCGAAATGCTCGCCATGGCCCAACGCCACCAACGGCTCAGTATTGGCATTCCGAAAGAAACGACCCTGCAAGAGAATCGGGTGGCACTGGTACCTAATTCAGTGGCTACCCTTGCAGCGCATGGGCATGAGATACTGGTCGAGGCCGGGGCGGGTGAAAAAGCGAGGTTCAGCGACCTTGATTATTCAGAAGCCGGGGCACAAATCGTACATAGTGCAGAGGAGGTATACAAAGCGGAGGTTATCCTCAAGTCAGCTCCACCAACACTCGAGGAGATTGACATGATGCGTTCCGGGCAGGTGGTAGTATCGCCGATACATTTGCCTTTGCTTAATGGGGAGTACATCACCCGTTTATTGCAAAAACGGGTCATCGCATTAGCCATGGAATACATCCACGATGATGTATCCGGCGCTTTTCCCATTGTTCATGCGATGAGCGAGATTGCAGGTATTAGTGCTATATTAATCGCGGCAGACTTGCTGGCGACCACCCGAGGCGGCAAAGGGTTGTTGCTTGGGGGTGTGGCGGGGGTACCTCCTGCCAAAGTCATTATTCTGGGTGCTGGGGTTATTGCCGAATTCGCCACGCGAACAGCCATGGGATTAGGTGCTGAGGTGCGTATTTTTGATAACAATATCCAACGGATCATCCATCTTCAAAACCAGGTGGGGCGTCCGCTACATACCTCGGTCATTAATCCGCAGCACCTGAAAGAACAACTGCTCACCGCTGACGTAGCCATTGGAGCGGTTCACTCAGCCCATGCCAATGCGCCTATGATTGTTTCGGAAGACATTGTAATGCGCATGAAGCCCGGTTCGGTCATCGTTGACGTGAGTATAGATCAGGGCGGTTGTTTCGAGACATCAGAGGCAACTACCCACGACCATCCGACCTATGAGCGGCATGGGGTCATCCATTATTGTGTGCCGAATATCCCGTCCCGCGTTGCGCGCACTGCTTCGGAGGCTATTAGTAATATTCTCACTTCCATGCTCCTGATGAGTGAAACAGGAGGAATTGTTCCACTCGTCACGTCCCACGCAGGTTTGCGAAATGGGGTATATGCCTATCGGGGTACACTCACGAATGCGCACCTCGGCGAGCGGTTTCAGATCCGGAGTACGGATCTGGATCTGTTGATCACTTCGGATTGTTAATGTGATTGAAAGTTGTACCTTTAGGTAGGCTGAAATTGTCTGCATATTAAGCTTCAAACCCCTGTCAAATATTAATCATGGCTGCTAAAGACTTTTATAAAATACTTGGCCTTGAAAAAAACGCCAGTCCGGAGGAGATCAAAAAAGCCTACCGAAAACTAGCCCTTCAATACCATCCGGATAAGAATAAAGGCGATAAATCTGCTGAAGAAAAATTCAAAGCCGTAAACGAGGCGAACAGTGTGCTGATAGATCCGGAAAAACGCAAACTGTACGACCAGTATGGCGAAAACTGGGAGCAGGTGCAACAAGGTGGTGGTCGACCCGGGGGAGCTTCCGGAAGGCCACGACCAGGAAGGCAACAGCCTCCATTTTCCTTTGACGCCAGCGATTTTGAAAATGACGACCGTTTTGAAGACCTATTTAGTCAGTTTTTTGGTGGTTCGCAGGGTGGTCGGGGTAGAACGCCCAGGACGCGAAACGGCGCAGATATGGAGACAGAAGTACAGATCTCTCTGGAGGATGCTTTTGAAGGTATGACTCGGATGCTTTCGCTCAGCACAGCATCGGAGCAATACCGGCTTACCCTCAAAAAAGGGGTTCGTGAAGGGCAGCAATTTCGCCTGCGCGGTAAAGGACGGCCAGGGATGAATGGTGGAAAACCTGGTGATCTGATGCTGAATGTGCGCATTGCACCACATCCACGCTACACCCGTACGGGTAACGATCTTCGATGCAAGCAATCGGTTGAGTTGCTAACGGCTGTTTTAGGCGGAAAAACCCGCGTACAAACACTACATGGAGAAAAGGTTATGACCATACAATCAGGCACCCAATTTGGAGCGGTGCTGCGGATGCGTGGGCTTGGGATGCCGGTTTATGATGTTGTTGGCACCTATGGTGATCTTTACGTAGAGATTATGGTGGATATTCCACACCATCTTTCTGAAGCTGAACGAGAACTTTATGATCAATTGGCAAAATTGAAGCAGCCAGTCAGCGCAATTTAAAGCCTTTGGGCTGGTTGGAGCGCGAATGGAATACTATAACGATTTTGATTAAAAACAAACAAAAATGGCAGAAGAATCCAGTACTGAACAAGTGTTGCGCCGGCTTTTTGAACAAGTCAGTGAGCACATCGAAACGCGCTGGGCGTATTTAACCGTCACAGCTACTGAAAAGATATCAGGCATGGCATCTGATTTGATCGGTGCCTTTACGACGTTTATCTTCGCCGTGCTTATGTTGTTCTTTTTTAGTCTTGGTTTAGCCTGGTGGCTTGGCGATTTTATCAATAGCCGCCCTGGAGGCTTTGCATTGACAGGCTTGATCTTTATTCCTATTGGTTATTTCGCAAATCGTTGGATTCGTCCCTATGTCCGCGAGAGGGTAATTAAGTCGGCTCTTGAAGAGGATGAAACCGAAAATCCAAATAATAATGGATAACTATATTAAACTCCGACGCCGCAAGGCAGCATTAAAAGCACAAATCGCGCAACAACGAATCGATTTGAAGCAGACCTTTCAGGAAGTCCGCCAGGAGTTTGAACCTGCCAATTTGCTCAAAAAAGCAGTGAGCGGTGCATTGGGCTTCGCTAAAAGCAAGTCGAGTGATTCGCAATCGGGTGTTTTCGGCCAGTTGCCAGCACCTATTTCCTTCTTAGTGGATGTGCTCGTTAAAGATCCTAAGTGGGCATTAGGGTTGAAATTACTCACTCCGGTGCTTTTAAAATATTGGCCTGGCAGTCATAAAACGGAAGAACCGCTTCCAGAAGGAAAATCAGCAAAATTTCCGGAAGATCCTGTAAAAGCCAGCCTGTATGGTAAACTTCACATGGGTATTTCCAACCTTCGGGCCAAGTTGCGAAAAACGAAAATAGCAAATGAAAGTTCACCCGACCCAAACCCGGAACAACCTTTAAATTAAAACCATCATGCAAAAAAGAACTGCTGTCGAAATCCTGCTCGCTGCGGCCTTGCTTGCCGGTGCAGTCTATTTCCTTTTCTATACTGAAAGCGGCCGACAATGGCTGGAGCGCTTGAAAAATACAGCTGCCGAGCAGTTGGATCGGTGGCTGGCTGACCTGGAAGCGCATCTCCAGGCATTGGAATTGGCCGAAGGAGAATAATCCTGAATTGAACAGCCAGCATTATAGTTTGACATTGCCTAAACTCATCCTGCGATCGAGACTCCAATCAGGTGTCCAACACCATAAGTTACAGCTGCAGCAATCAAACCGAACGCTACCTGCCGGGCACCAGAAAACCAAACGGATCTTCCGGTGAATAGCGAAGTTGCACTTCCGATGCCAAACAGCCCAAAAACACTTAGAATCAAACTGATGTAAATGGCTTCGCTGCCGCTGGTGAAAAAGAATGGTGCAACAGGGAGAATGGCACCTAGCGCAAATAAAAAGAATGAAGTCAGGGCAGCTTCCCAGGCTGAGCCACCCAGTTCTGCTTTATCAATTCCCAGCTCCTCGCGCAATAAGGTGTCCAGCGCGGTGTCTTTGTCAAGCATAATTTTGTGTGCCAGTTCCTGCGCTTTAGATTTTTCCATTCCCTTGGCCTGGTAAATAAGCGCGAGTTCAAGCTCTTCATGCTCCGGCGAGGCCTCCAATTCCTCTGCTTCCAGGGCAATTTGTTTCATGAACAACTCCCGGGAACTTTGAACCGAAAGCCATTCACCCAGTGCCATCGAAATAGCGCCTGCCAGTAATCCGGCCAAACCGGTCAGTAAAATGGTATTGTTTCCAGCGGCAGCACCAGCGATACCCATCACGAGGCTCATGTTGGAAACCAAACCATCGTTCGCACCCAAAACAGCCGCTCGGAGTGCGTTGCCACCGACAGATTTGTGCCGGCCTTCCATTTTTGACATGAAACCGCCAGTAACATTGGCCGTGCTATTTTGAGAAATGGATTCCAGTATTTTTAGGTGATTGTGTTCAAAACCGTTGGGTTTTTCGCCCTGATGGAGCTTTTGTTCGATGGTTGAGCGGGCTAGCATTCGTTCTACGGACGACAGGTTGGCAATGATAAAATCGTAGCCAAAAATGCCGCCAAGTTTGAACTGAATCCGGGCACGGCGGCTAGGGGGGGGCAGTTTAAAATCAGGGTTAGATTCTCTGGCTTTTGCCAAAAAATGATCTACATGGCTTTTTTCAATACCAGCCAGCTCCCGCAAAACTTCTGCGGTGGAGGCATCTTCCTGGATGTTTGCAAGGCTTTCGTAGAGGAAGGCGGTGTCTACTTCCAGTTGGAGTTGTTCTGTTTGCTTCGTCATTTTGTTGATATTGTTTTGAATAAGCGCTAAGCCATGCCGAATGGCAAATATGTTATGGTATAAAAAATTATGCTTTGCCGTTTTGGGGATACTTATTCCTTAATAAGCATTGCGCCGGAAGGTTTTGGGCACGAAAGAAAAGGGATTTTTTGCAAAATCTATACTCTCGTGAAAAACCAACCGACGCGAAACTTGGATGCGAGAACTTACACGATTTCTATTCTGATAAATTTTTCAGCACTGGTCATCGAGATGCCACAGCGTTTCGGCGGCCTTGCGTCATAAGTATTGCCGCAGGTTGGGCAGATATAATACTCCATGGAAAGGGTTTTTACCTCATTGCTTTGTAAGGCTGCCAGGGCTTTATCGTACAGCAACTTGTGCTTCTGCTCTGTTTTGTAACCATAATTCAAGCTGATCATTGCGAATTGACTACCCACTGATTTGGCGTTGGCCAAAAATTCAGGGTACATGGTGCTGATCTCATAGGATTCTCCTGCGATCGCATCTTTCAGGTTCTCCTGTGTTGTTTTAACGGTGAAAGCAGGCTTCACATCCGGGAGTTTTGCGCCCAATTCCTCCAGGACTGCCTGGTGATTATTGGCGTGGATCTTTTCTGAAGCGGAGGCTGCTTTGAACAATATTGCGATCTGAGGGAGACCTTCCTCTTGTGCTTTTTTCGAATAGGCAGCATATTTGGCACTTGCTGTTGTTTCGCCTCTAAAGGCATCAAAAAGGTTGCTGATCACTGTAGCCTGGGTGGCCGTTTTTGCTTTTTCGGCAACCTCATTTGTGTTTGCTACTTCTGTGTTGGGTGCCATCGTAGGTTCCTGAAGCTTGGCGTTTTTGTCCGAGTTGCTGCAGGCGCTAAACAAGCCCATCGCAATTAATACAGCCAAAACAGGGAAAATAAATTGCTTTTTCATGATAGTTTATTGTACTTAAATTGATTGTGAATGTTGATACAAAGGTGGTGGGGCCTGGATTAAGGGATCCGTTGTTTTTATTTAAAATCAGCTTAAAAACGGGTGCTAAGCCTGACGGAAATTTGTTTGCGAAAAATGCAAATCGCTTGCGCTATTCACCGGGTGACTCAAAGTCACCCGGTGAATAAACCACGAAACCTTCTTTTCGCAAACCACTTTCCGTCAAGTACATATCCGGTTGCTGAAGCAATATTATAGCCAACACAGAGTGGTTTTGAACAAGTCTGATTTTCAATCATTTTGAAATCAAGCATTTGCATCACTCAAATCATTAAAATCACTCTAATCATAGTACAAGTTCTACTCCTGCGGCATGTTTGAATACCAGTTGGCCGCCCAGATAGCCGGTTCGCGCTACAGCTATGCTGGAAAAGGTAAATAATAGGAAAGCAGCTATTTTGACCCATTGCGGGTTCAATTTCAATAACGCAGCCCCGCCTCCAAGGAGCTCTGCTGCCAATGTGAGCCAAAGGGTAAATTGTGCCGCTTGTTCATGGCGTTCAAGGGCTTTGCCGATAAAGAAAACAGTGGATTTCTAAAAAACGC
>CANJPT010000136.1 GCA_947476195.1 Lewinellaceae bacterium
CATTAAGGTATGAATTGGGGAGGCAAATTTTTTCTTTATCAAGGCGTGAGAAGGGCGCAATGCGGGACATTTTAACCGACGAACAACGCAGAGAAAGGAAAAATTAGACCGCCATATTCACACCTTAATGGCCGGACGCGGCACTAGGCCGTCCTTGTTAACCATAACAAGCCCTATAGAAGGATCCTAACAATTATTAGCGAGCTAGTTTGATTAATTTGTTGTCAGATTAAATTGGATCCATTTCCAATTTGCCAAAAGTTGGGATACAATTTTCGATTCCCAATAAGCCTCTTTTTGTTATAAATTTGCCCAAAATAAACAGCGCACTTATGCAACACGTCCATATTATCCGCTTGTCTCTGGTTTTTTCATGCCTCCTGCTTGCCTGCAGCTCTTTTGCACAAAGCATCCAATGGACCAAGGATGGCAATGCCTATTGGCTGGCTGAAAAAGAAGGTGTATCCAAAATCGACTTCGCTACCAAGCATAAAACGATCCTTGTAACAGCAGAACAACTTACGCCAACCGGAGCAACAAAACCGCTCCCGGTCAAAGAATTCAAACCCTCCGACAACGACAAAAAAATATTGATCTTTACCAACAGCCAACGGGTGTGGCGCTATGAGACCCGGGGCGACTATTGGGTGTTCGATCTCGCCACAGGCAAACTCCGCCAATTAGGCACAACACTGCCCGAAGCATCGCTGATGTTCGCCAAAATATCGCCCGATGGAACCTTAGCCGCCTATGTGAGCAAGCACAATCTATACCTGGAAGACCTCGCGTCTGGCAAGATCACCCAATTGACAAAGGACGGCACCGACAAAATGATCAATGGCACCTTTGATTGGGCGTATGAGGAGGAATTTGATTGTCGCGATGGTTTTCGATGGAGTCCCGATAGCAAATCAATCGCCTATTGGCAGATTGACGCCCGTGATGTGAAGTATTTTCTGATGATGAACAACACTGACTCGACCTACTCTTTCACGATTCCAGTCGAATATCCCAAAGTGGGCGAGAGCCCCTCCGCTTGTCGGGTGGGCGTGCTTAACCTGAAAAATAAAAAGACCCGTTGGATGAATGTCCCGGGGGATCAGCGGCAACACTATATCCCCAGAATGGCATGGGCTGCCAATTCAACGGACATTATTTTACAGCAATTGGACAGAAAGCAACAAGAAAGTAAGGTATTTACCTGCAATGCTGCGACCGGAGCAGCCACCATGATCAATTCCGAAAAAGATGAGGCATGGATAGATGTGGAGGAGGTTTGGAGTAATGCTGGCGGTTTGGATTGGTTCAACAAGGAAGCCGAATTTTTGTGGGCCAGTGAAAAGGATGGCTGGCGACATTTTTACCGCGTTTCCCGCAATGGACAGCACGAAATAAATATTACACCCGGCAATTATGACGTCATTCGCCCACTTTTGGTGGATGAAGTATCCAATACTTTTTACTTCCTGGCTTCACCCGACAATGCGACCGAGTGCTATCTCTACCAGACTTCCTTGGATGGGAGCGGGAAAGCTACCCGCGTCACACCACAGAATCAACGCGGAACACATAATTACCAGATCTCCCCAAACGGTAAATGGGCCCTTCATACTTTTTCAAATGCGGGATTTCCACGGGTGCGCGAACGAATCTCCTTACCACAACATCTCTCTTTGGATGGAGACGAAGGTGTAGCGGTTTTATGTGCCAAACATGATGCAAGCAAGGATAAGGTGGAGTTTTTCCAGGTAACCACTTCAGAGGGTGTTACCATGGATGGTTGGATTGTTAAACCAGTCAACCTGGACACAACTAAAAAATATCCGGTGCTGTTCCAGGTCTATTCAGAACCGGCCGGGGCTACCGTCAAAAACGGGTGGGGGACTGGCAATAACGGGCTTTATGAAGGCAATCTGGCGGAAGACGGGTATTGCTACGTTTCACTCGACAATCGTGGAACCCCTGCTCCTAAAGGCCGCGCCTGGAGAAAATCCATTTACAGAAAGATAGGGATCATCAATATCCGCGATCAGGCACTTGGCGCACAGGAGGTTTTAAAAAAGTGGCAATGGCTGGATACTAACAGGGTAGCTGTGCATGGTTGGAGCGGTGGCGGCAGTGCTACACTGAACCTGCTTTTTCAATACCCGGAAATCTATAAAACCGGAATCGCGATAGCAGCAGTGGCCGACCAACTTTGTTATGATAATATTTATCAGGAGCGATATATGGGTCTTCCACAGGAAAACATAGCCGATTTTATCGCTGGTTCGCCGATTACCTATGCTAAAAACCTGCGTGGAAATTTGCTGTACATACACGGTACAGGAGACGACAATGTACATTTCCAAAATGCCGAACGCCTGGTGAACGAGCTCGTGAAACAGGGCAAACAATTCCAATACATGGCCTATCCCAACCGTTCACATGGAATTTATGAGGGAGAGGGGACATCCGCGCATTTGGTACGTTTGTTCACGCAGTATTTGCGCACAAAGTGCCCTCCCTTTGGGCGCTCTGAGTGATGATTCAATGCAGACTATCAAACCTTGATTTTTTGGATAGAATAAGTACTAAGTCCCAAATTGAGCTGCTGCTGACACATGGTAAGGTAGGTTCATTGTAGTGAAGACAGGGATCAGGTACACTTTTAATAACAATACCTTTTGTTTATTGATTAGGAGCGGGTCTTCATCTTAGTAATGGTTAGCGACCACTAAGCGCTTGTATAAGACCATTGGTTGGCATCAAGTAAGAAACCATACTACCGGACATTTTTGTTTTACCCCCAGACCTGTAAGTTTTTTAGAAACCTTATAGGTCTCGATTTTAGAAAATGTCCAGTAGTATGGTAAGATAACCTTGTAATGCCCCATTTTGGGGCGAACAAAAAACTATTTCTATGCACCGTTCATTTCCGGGATCTGCCCTGCTCCTTTGGCTTCTATTGCCGCTATTACTTTTACCTGCCGCAGCCCTGGCCCAAGAGGGTTATCCCACCAAAACCATCACGCTCGAAGACATCTGGCAAAAAGGCACTTTTAACGCCAACGGAATACCTGGCTTCAACTTCCTGAAAGACGGCGTGCACTTCACACGACTGGAAGGAACAGCCATTACAACATACGACCTGCGTACGGGTGAGCGTTCTGGCACAACCTTCGATGCGGCTACCATAACAAGTGATGCGTATGACTGGAATGGCAATTTTGATGGCTATTCCTTCAGCCCGGATGAATCCAAAATATTGTTAACCACCAACTCAACCCCGATCTTCCGCCGGAGTTCAGAGGCCGTTTTTTTTGTCTTTGACCAAAAAACGCAAAAGCTCTCCCAGCTTTACGAGGAAAATGTAGCCTACATCGATAAAACAAGACATCTGAACAAACAACGCTATGCTACCTTTTCACCCGACGGTTCAAAAGTGGCTTTCGTATTGAGAAACAATGTGTATTTCAAGGATCTAAACTCTGGTAAAGTCATCCGGGTGACCAACGATGGAAGACAAAATTCCATCATCAACGGCGCCTCAGATTGGGTATATGAAGAAGAATTTGAGCTGGTACGTGCATTCCAGTGGAGCCCCGACGGGCAACGCCTCGCTTACCTTCGCTTCGATGAAAGTGAGGTACCTGAAATGACCATCGATATGTTCAGGGGCGATTTGTACCCCGAAGCTGTCACATTCAAATACCCCAAAGTCGGCGAAAAAAATGCTGTGGTGACGGCCCATATCTACGATATAACGAATTCAAAAACGGTAGACATCAACATCCCGGAACGCAACCCAAAAGAAGGACGCCCCGACGATTACCTCCCGCGCATCACCTGGACACCCACCGGCAAAGTCTGCCTCACCTGGATGAACCGTCACCAAAGCACGCAACACCTGTTGTTGGCCGAACCTGCAACTGGCGTTTGTTCGATTTTACAGGAAGAAAAAAGCAACTATTATCTCGACCTCCACGATGTGATTTTCCTCTCCGACAGTTCGGGATTTGTAATGCAAAGCGAAAAAAGCGGATACAACCATCTCTACAAATACGATATGACGGGCAAGGAGATGGCCTCGCTTACAAAGGGGAAATGGGATGTGACCGCATTTTACGGCGTAGATGAGCAAAACGGCAAAGTCTATTTCCAGGCAGCGAGTAAAAATCCCTTAATCCGCGAACTTTTTGAAACAAACCTGAACGGCAAAAAAGCAATCAAGATCAACAAGCCCGAAGGCACGAATAGTGCCCAATGGAGCAGCACCTTTGACTATTTTGTACATAGTTTTTCTACTGCTAACACCCCACCCCAATACGCTGTGTGCGATCGAAAAGGGCAAGTAGTACGAAGCTTAGAACAGAATCCCAATCTAAAAGAAAAACAAACCGAATACGGCACAATTCCTATCCAATTCTTTGATTTCAAAACTTCCGACAAGGTGGATCTGAATGGTTGGATGATCAAACCGACCGCACCGGAATTTCAAAACCAAAAGCTTCCAGTCTTGATGTTTGTCTACGGCGGTCCTGGCAGCCAGCAAGTAACTGATGCCTGGAAAGGCCCAAACTACTGGTGGTTTCAAATGCTTGCGCAACAAGGCTACGTGGTGGCTTGTGTAGACAATCGTGGCACAGGTGCACGCGGGGAGGAATTTAAAAAGATGACATACAAGCAGTTGGGTCATTTTGAAGTAATCGATCAGGTGGAAACAGCCAGGCACCTTGGCACCTTGCCGTATGTAGATGCCAGTCGTATCGGCATTTTCGGCTGGAGTTATGGCGGCTATATGAGTACCAATTGTATTCTGAAAGGAAACGATGTTTTTAAAGCGGCCATTGCTGTGGCACCGGTTACAAATTGGAAATGGTACGACTCGGTCTATACCGAACGCTATATGCAAACGCATGAAGAAAATGAGGCAGGATATGAGGAAAACGCTCCGATAAATTTCGCTGAAAAATTGGAAGGCAAATACCTGCTTGTGCATGGACTTGCCGATGACAATGTACATTTCCAAAACACGGCTGAGATGGCCAATGAACTGATATCCAGGGATAAACAGTTCGATACCATGATCTATCCTAATCGAAACCACAGCATTAGTGGCGACAATTCCAGGTTGCACTTGTATACCCTGATGACGAAATTTTTGAACGAGAATTTGAAAAAGAAGGAAGGCGAGAAGGTGGCGCGGCCGTAGCGATGTATTGTTTTGGGGAGCCAATTACGCCTCATTCCCCAGTTTTTGGGTGCTGATTACAGCCGTGCAATGTCGTCGGCACGGGATTAATTTCCCTGGCCAAGCCAATGGAACACTTCGTTTACATCGTATCACATTTTGTTATACCTATCTCTTTTTCTGTTAATTCAAACATGAAATCGATGGAAAATCGCCGAATATTGCAGCGCACAGCCTGTTTCAAGACGCGGGTTTCAACTACGTACAAGTCGGCTAAATCAAAGTCCTGCATCACACGCTGGCCACGAAGGATGTGGATTTCAATTGAATAATTTGAGTTCCCATGGGTGTTTCGGTTTGCTTTCTATTATAAAAACACACCAACTAAAGCACAATACCAATTTTTTAGGTCAAAAAAATGAGGTGTAACTTCCAGCGAAACTGGAGTTGACACCTCATTTTTTACAAATCACAAACGGTACTGGTTTCAACCCAACTTTTCCACGGCAGATTCCCACTCTCCGTACACCTTGGCCAAATCCGCTTTGAGATCGCCGTATTTTTTCAGGTCTGCATTAGCGCCGGGCTTGCTGTAAAAATCCGGCTCCGCCAATTTTTGTTCCCATTTTCTGATATCGGCTTCGATTTCGGCAATGCGTTTTTCCTGTTTTTGAACAGCGCGCTCCAGCAATTTCTTTTCTTCGGGCGAAATGGAAGGTACACTTTTATGAATAGTGGCACTGCTATTAGCAGTACCATTTACCGCAGGTTGTTGATTGTTCGAGGCCGTCCGTTTTTCGACCTCACGCATATTGTCCAACTGCCGCTTTTCCAGAAAGTAATTTACATCGCCCAGGTATTCTTTCAAATTCCCATCCCGAAACTCAATGGTCCGGTCTGTCAATCCTGATAAAAATTCACGATCGTGGCTAACAATCAGTAGGGTACCATTGTAGTCTGCAAGGGCTTGTTTCAGCACATCCTTCGAGAGCATGTCCAAGTGATTGGTCGGCTCATCGAGCAACAGCAGGTTGAATGGGCGGAGCAGCATACTGGCCAATGCAAGTCGCGCGCGCTCGCCACCAGAAAGGGCAGACACTTTTTTATCGACGTCTTTGCCACTGAACAGGAATGCACCTAAGATACTTCGGACTTTCGTACGCATTTCTTCCGGACAGTCCTGTTCCAGCGTTTGGAGCAGTGTAAGTTTTGGATTAAGGGTTTCTGCCTGGTTTTGAGCGTAGTATCCCACGGTCACATTATGGCCAAGGGTTGATTTACCTGATGTGGCAGCTTCATGCCCTACAAGAATTTTTGCAAGGGTGGTTTTGCCTTGTCCGTTTTGACCAACAAATGCCACACGCTCGCCACGAAGCATTTGAAAATCAACATCCTCCAACACTTTTACAGCTCCGTATCGTTTGGTCAGATGCTCCACTTTGGCAGTTACTTCTCCACTTCTTGGCGCATCAGGAAAACGAATTTTCATGGTGGAGGTATCCATGTCGTCAATCTCGATCCGATCCATTTTGTCCAACTGCTTTTGCATGGACTGCGCCATTTTGGTCTTCGTGGCTTTGGCCATGAATCGGTTGATGGTACGCTCGCGATCGGCTATGAGGCGCTGCTGATTTTCGTAAGCATTTTGCGCCAGTTCACGGCGATCCGTACTGAGTTCCACATATCTGGAATAAGCTGCTTTGTAATCGTGAATCTTTCCGAGTACGATCTCTGCAGTGCGATTGGTCACGTTATCCAGAAAACGCCGATCGTGACTGATCACAATGACCATTCCGGGATAGTTAAAGAGCCAGTTTTCGAGCCAGAGGATACTCTCGATGTCCAGGTGGTTCGTCGGCTCATCGAGCAACAGCAAGTCAGGGCGACGAAGCAGCATCTTAGCCAATTCGATACGCATCTGCCAGCCACCGCTAAACTCGTCGGTCAGGCGTTTCATATCCGTTGAGGAAAAACCTAATCCCCCAAGCACCTTTTCTGCTTCAGCTTCGCTGGTGGCTCCGCCCATGTGGTGCAGGTGTTCGGTGATATCACCCATCTGTTCGATGAGCTTGTGGTAGTCATCGGATTCGTAATCCTCACGAACGGCAAGTTCATTACTGACATACAGCAACTCCTTTTCCAGTTCCAGGATCTCGGAAAACGCAGTCATCGTTTCATCGATCACCGTTTTGCCTTTCGGCATCAACATATCCTGGTGGAGATAGCCGAGTGTAAAATGCCCTGGTACCACCACCTCGCCTTCCTGGGGCGACATTTCCTGGGCGATGATCTTGAGTAGGGTGGATTTCCCGGCGCCATTACGGCCTACCAGGCCCACCCGTTCTCCAGGTTTGAGCACAAAATTGACGCGATCCAGCAGAATGCGGTCGCCGTATTGGATGTAAATATTCGAGAGTGATAGCATAACGAGCCGCAAAGGTACTCATTTACGCCTTCTTACGGAAGGGGCAAACATTTATTCCGAAAAATAGAGGATTTGCCCCCTTCAACCAAATGTCATTTCGAACATTCCGTCAATTGCCCTTTTCAAAGGGAGTCAGCTCTGTTCAGATTTCTTCCAGCAGTTGCGACTCGGAAGGGTGCAGGAATTGATGTTTTACAATAAAACGGGTAGTCCTCCAAGCGCTCCTACCTCCCATCTCCCCCCTTCTACTGCAATTTCGGTTTGTGCAAAAACAGCCCTTGCTTCCGCTAAATGCTGTACCGTATTCGAATACCGGCCCGAAATATGCCCAAGGATCAAGCGCTTTACCCCAGCCTGAAACGCGATCTCTGCTGCTTGTGCTGCCGTAGAGTGGAAGTAAGTCTCGGCTTCCCAGGCATTTTCGTTGTTGTATGTGGCTTCATGGTAAAGCAAATCCACGCCTCGTAAAAGCTCGATCAAGGTCTCTGAATAAGCCGTGTCAGAACAAAAAGCATAGGAAACAGGCCGAGAGGGATCGAGCGTCAATGCTGCATTTGGCACGACACGACCGTCTGGCAATGTAAAATCACTACCCGCTTTGATTCCCTGAATGGCACTAAAATGGATGCCAAATTCCTCCATTTTTTCAGGACGGATATGTCGGGGCTTTGGCTTTTCGCGGAAATGCCAGCCGGTGGTGGGCCCCCGGTGTTTTAGTGGAATCGTCCAGACCTCCAGGTTCGTGGTTTCAAAAACCATTGCCGAAATTGTAGGGTCCACCGAATGAAATTCGATCTCGTAACTAAGCCTGATGCCACAAACCCGTATGGTTGTCTCAATCAACTCCTGTAAGCCAGGCGGCGAAAAAACGTGCAAGGTCTCACTGCGCTTTTTATGGCTCCAATTCGTGATCATTCCAATCAGGCCAAATACATGATCGCCATGTAAGTGACTGATAAAGATATGATTGCAGCGTTCCATTTTAAGGTGATACCGAAAGATCTGCATCTGTGTGCCCTCCCCACAATCGATCAAAAACGTTTGGCTTTCCAGCTGCAAAACTTGGGCAGTGTAGTGTCGCCCGTGAAAGGGGCCGCCGGAGGAATTTCCCAAGATGGTGAGTTGCATTTTTTTAGAGATTAACCCGCAAAGATGCAGCTGTGCGGAGTTTTTTAGGGCAATCCGGCTGCATATCTGCGGCATATTAGTTTTTCTACTTCACCAACACAACGGTCCCTGACCGAAGCGCGATCTCATTGCGGGTCTCATTCAGCTTTTGCTGGATCCTCATAAAACGCATCATTGCCTCATGATCCCCTGATTTGGATGCAACTTGTACCCGAGAGAGATTCAATGTGCACATTTTTTGCACTTTTTGGAGTTTAAACCGATCAAGTGCCTGCCGCATATCAAGCGTAAAATTACGCTCAGGCATGGGTTGATTTTGCAAGGGATAATTCCACATTGCCTCCCAATTGGGCGAAAATTCCCAAGGCTCTGCGAGCAGATCAATGGCTAAATTTGCTACCTCGCCCGACTCATGCTGGATGAAATAATGCTGATCAAAGATCTTGCCCGTTTTAAGCATCACATGGCATTCTGAAGCGATCTTTCCATACAGTTTATTGTCAAAATCGGTCAGGGATTCAGCAATGTCGGTCAGCAAATACTCCCCCACGGTAATTTTTTCCTCGGGCAAAATATGCTGACCATACAGGATGAGTAAGCGCACAATGTCGCGTTCCTGAAATTCTGCTCCTGCTTTGCGCTCCGCAGTGGGCGCGTTGGATCTGGGTGATTCCCAATCGGGCGGCATTTCTCCAGCTTCACTGGGTGGAAAATATCCGCCCATCTCCGAAGGAAAAAACTCATCTCCGCCCCACATGGGCGGCGGCGAAGTCGGCACATCGGAAGCCGCACCTGGCTGCCGGGCTGCCTTATCTTCCCGCTTCTTTAAAATATTGGTAATGAGTTTATTGGCCTCGCTATATAAGGCCTGCTCAGGCACTTCCAACAAAGTAGAACATTCCCGGAGGTACACACTGCGCTTGATCGTATCCGGAATTTTGGCAATACTACCCACGATGTCTTTTACCAGTCCGGCGCGTTTTATTGGATCGCCTTTCGTTTCCGCCAACAACAAATCTGCCTTGAAAAAAATGAAGTCTTTAGCATTTTCCGTTGTGAACTTTGTGAATTGTTCACCGCCAAATTCCTGCACATAGGAGTCAGGATCATGACCGTCTGGCAGCAGACAAATCTTCACATTCAGGTCCTGTTCCAAGGCCAGGTCAAGACCACGCAACGCAGCTTTGATACCTGCCTGATCGCCGTCATACAAGATCTTTAGGTTGGAAGTATTGCGTCGGATTAGCTGCAACTGGCCCTCTGTAAGCGAGGTCCCACTGGAAGCAACTACATTTTCAATGCCAGCCTGATGAAGCGAGATTACATCCATATACCCTTCCACAAGCAAGCATTCATCCAGCTGGCGGATGGCTTTTTTCGCCTGAAAGGCTCCATACAAGATCTTATTTTTGACATAGATCTCTGTCTCTGGGCTATTGATATACTTCGGTACGGTCTTTTCAGCCGACATCGTGCGACCTGCGAATGCCGCCACTTTCCCGGACATATTATGGATGGCGAACATGACCCGGGCACGGAAAAAGTCGCGCGAGCCATCCTGACTGCACAAACCCACTTTTTTGAGCAAATCCACATTATGCCCGCCGCTTTTGGCCTTTCGTAGCAAAAGATCGCGCTCATCAGGTGCATATCCGAGCCCGAAAGCCCGGATGGTCTCTTCCCGCAAGCCGCGTTTGCGAAAATACGAAAGTGCGACAGACTTGCCTTCATCCGTCTCAAACAGTTGCTTTTGAAAATGTTGAAGCCCAAAATCATTGACAATATAAAGTGAATCCGCCAGTTGTGCTTCAGCCATCTGCTCCGGAGAGCGTTCGATTTCCTGAATCTCGATATTGTATTTTCGAGCCAGCCATTTAAGAGCCTCAGGGTAGGTAAGGTTTTCGTGTTCCTTCAAAAAAGTAATCGCGTCTCCCGCTTTGCCACATCCAAAGCACTTAAAAATATTGCGCGCCGGATTGACATTGAAAGAAGGCGTACGCTCCCCATGAAAGGGACATAGTCCGATCAGGTTGACCCCGCGGCGCTTGAGCGTAACGAAATCTTCCACAACGTCCTCGATACGGGTGGCATCGAGGATCTCCTGAACTTGTTTTGGAGGAATCACGATGGCAAAAGTAAACAAGTCTGGGTGATCAATGTGATTCGATAAGGTTTGAGATTTTATTCACCCGGTCAATAAAATCATAAACCTTATCGAATCACGGTCACATCCCCTTCGTAAGGCAATGTAACCCCATCCACAAACAGAATTTCAGCACGCCAGACGAATACCCCCAAAGGAAGCGGGCTGCCCCGATAAGTGCCGTCCCAGCCCTTTTGTTCATCGTTAGCAGCACCAATACTTCGAAAAATCAGCTCTCCCCAGCG
>CANJPT010000137.1 GCA_947476195.1 Lewinellaceae bacterium
ATGACTCCAATAACAACAATGACCTCAATGACAACAATGACTATATGACTCCAATAACAACAATGACCTCAATGACAACAATGACTATATGACTCCAATAACAACAATGACCTCAATGACAACAATGACTATATGACTCCAATAACAACAATGACCTCAATGACAACAATGACTAAATGACTCCAATAACAACAATGACCTCAATGACAACAATGACTAAATTAATCAAAGCCACTCGCGTCGCGCACCTCACCGACGCCCGTTATTTTGCGGCCAAGGAGGTTGATTATCTTGGCTTCAACCTCGAAGCAGGCACTGTGGGTTACCTTGATCCGATGTATATGAAAGCCATCCGGGAATGGGTAGAAGGTCCAAAGATCGTAGGAGAATTTAGTCACACACCCATACGGGTAGTGCGTGAAGCTGCTGTGTTTTTTGGATTGGACGTGGTGCAGGTGTCGGCCAAAAATTACGGGGCGGATCTGGCCGAACTGGAAGGATTGGAAGTTATGCTGGAGCTGGAAGTTGGTCCTACGGGAATTTTATTTTCAATAGCGGAATTGCAGGCATTTGCATTGAACGCTGATATTTTTCTTTTTAACTTTTCCAGTACAGCGATTTCAAAATCAATTTTTTACGCTGAAAAAGACCTTTGGCGGGAACTTTTTTCCATACGACCTTCCTTGCTACAAGCGGATATTCCGGCAGCCGATTGGCCCGAAATACTGGAAATACTTGGTCTTGCGGGTTTGAGCATCGTGGGGGGGGAAGAGGAGAAGGTAGGAGTGAAATCTTATGACCAGATAGACGAGGTTTTTGAATCTTTGGGCAGAGAATAACGATGCACAATTGGAGTTTTTTACCTGTTAGTTACACTTTAATAGGGGTATTTTTACCACATAGTTCACATAGCACACATAGTTCATGTTAAATATAATCACCTACAACGTAAATGGTATCCGCTCTGCCATCTCAAAAGGCCTTTGGGAATGGATAGCGGAGGAGAAACCGGACATTCTTTGTCTCCAGGAGATCAAAGCCATGCAAAGCGATGTGCCGATGCTGGAGCTAGAAGCACTTGGATATCATCACCATTGGTTTTCGGCTGAAAAAAAAGGGTATAGTGGTGTGGCCACGTTTTCAAAAATTGCTCCAAGCCTTGTGGCGCAAGGTTGTGGTATGCCGGGTTATGATGGCGAAGGCCGCATTCTACGCACTGATTTTGGCGACTGGACCCTGCTCAATTGCTATTTCCCCTCCGGTACGACAGGCGAGATCCGGCAGGATTTTAAAATGAAATTTCTGGCCGATTTTGCCGGATGGCTAGAGGCCTTGCGCAAGGAACGCCCCAAACTCATCATTGTGGGCGATTACAACATTGCCCATGAAGAGATCGACATACATGACCCAAAGGGAAACAAGAATAGCTCAGGCTTTTTACCTGAAGAACGAGCCTGGATGACCCATTGGCTGGCAAACGGTTTCACCGACGCTTTTCGATACAAAAACCCCGAAATGAAAGAATACAGCTGGTGGAGTTTCCGGGCTGGATCCCGCGGAAATAATAAGGGCTGGCGTATTGATTATCAGGCTGTAACGGACAATTTAAAAGATAAGATCACGTATGCCCGTCAGCTCAATGATGTGGTGCATTCTGATCATTGCCCGGTGAAGGTTTTGATCGATTTGTAAGGCTCTTTCCTTCGGACACACCTTTCAAAAATCCAATATGAAACATTTAATTTTATCGGGCTTACTTCTTTTATTAAACACTCTTTTAGATGCCTAAAGCAAAGAAAAAGAGTGGACTTTCTATAATGAAAAAGACCAATCAGAATGCTCGTTCAGACAAAATCAAACCATTAAGGTGAAGTGGAAAAGCACCCATTGGAAAGTTAACAGTAAGGGTAAACTCCTGGATATATCAAAAGATTCAATAAAAATATGGGAAACAGGAGCTAGTGCCGCGCCCTGCACTAGTCTAAGCATTGCCAAACAAGATATTATTAGAATGAAAGGCAAATGGAAAATTAGTTTTTGGGATGGTTTTTTTACAGTATTATTTATTATAATAGGAGTCATTATTTCAATTTTCGTTTTTCTTGCATTTTCTTTAGATAGCACTTCTAGCCTCGAGAAAAATAAGGAAGAAATTCAAAAATGGTTTTTTGCAGGTATTTTTTTCATATTGGTTGGATTAGCACAGTTTAGCCTAAATTCATGGCGTGAGCGAATCAATAATCCGTTTGGAAAACATTGGCATTTGAAGGAAAGTCAAAACAAAACAAAAAATATGCCCTAAAGAACTTCATCTCAGAACCTTGCCGCCTAAAAATGGTTTGGGTCATTAAAAGTACTCATACTACTGGACATTTTTGTTTTACCCCCAGACCTATAAGGTTTTTGGAAACCTTATAGGTCTCGATTTTAGAAAATGTCCAGTAGTATGAAAAGTACCCTCAATATAATAAAAATCCGCGAGTCCGGTTCCAATGGCAGACACAAAAAAATTCAATTTCTCCCTCTTCCGCCAGGTGATGCGCATGGTAAAACCTTACAAAAAGGTTTTCTGGCTCACCGTGGGGCTTACCCTCGTCCTTTCACCGCTCGCTGTTTTGCGCCCCAAGCTCATCGAGCATATGGTGGATCATTATATCCTCCCGGGCGATGTGAGCGGACTGACCATGATGGCCTGCCTCATTTTGGGGGTGCTGATCCTGGAGGTCGTGCTGCGTTATTTCTTCCTGTATCACGCCGATTGGCTCGGCCAGGCTACCATCCGCGACCTGCGGGTGAAGGTGTTCAAGCACATTACTTCCCTGAATCTCAAATACTTCGACAAAACACCCATCGGCCAGAGCAGCACGCGGACCATCAATGACATCGAGGCCATCAATACGATCTTCAGCGAGGGCAGCGTGACCATTTTGGCCGATCTGACCACGATTGTCGCGGTATTGGTGGTCATGTTTTTTACCTCCTGGAAACTGACCCTGGTGGTACTTTCCGTATTCCCGTTCCTCATCTGGGGAAGTTATCAGTTCAAAGAAAGTGTGCGCAAGAGTTACGAGAACGTGCGCAACCACATCGCTACCATGAACTCCTTTTTGCAGGAACGCATCAGTGGCATGCGGATCGTACAGATCTTTAATGCCGAAGACCGCGAGGGCGAAAAATTTCGCCAGATCAACCGCGACTATACTTCTGCCAACCTGAAAGCTATTTTCGCCTATGCCATCTTTTTCCCGGTGGTGGACATCATTTCAGCGCTTTCCCTGGGTTTGATGGTCTGGTACGGCGCCGGTGAGGTACTGAGCGAGGACGTGACCATTGGGGTGCTGATCGCTTTCCCCCTGTATATTTCGATGCTTTATCGCCCAATCCGGATGTTGGCTGATAAATTCAATACCCTTCAAATGGGCCTGATCGCCGCGGAACGGGTGTTTAAATTGCTGGAAAACGATGAAACCGTAGAAAACAACGGAACACTTGCCCCGGAAAAGCTACGGGGTGAAGTTGCCTTTGACAAGGTCTGGTTTTCTTACTCAGAGAACATCGAAACCGACGCAGTCCTAAAAGATGTATCGTTCAATATCAATCCGGGCGAGACCCTGGCCATTGTGGGCAGCACCGGAAGTGGCAAAACGACCATCATCAGTTTGCTCAACCGTTTTTACGAAATTCAACAAGGTCAGATCCGCATTGACGGTCGCGACATTCACGATTATGATGTGTATGCCGTACGCCGCCATATCGCCGTGGTATTGCAGGATGTGTTCCTTTTCTCTGGTACCGTGCTGGAAAATATCACCCTGCGCGACCCGAGCATTTCTGAAGCACAGGTCATTGAAGCGGCCAAAATGATCGGGGCACACAAGTTTATCAAGAAGCTTCCTGGCGGCTATGACTACCAGGTCATGGAACGTGGTGCAACCCTTTCCATGGGGCAGCGGCAATTGATCTCTTTCGTCCGGGCGCTTGTTTTTAACCCTGAAATTTTGATCCTCGACGAAGCTACTTCTTCCATCGACCCCGAATCGGAGTCTGTCATCCAGCACGCGATCGAAAAACTCATAGCGCGCCGCACAAGCATCATTATCGCCCACCGACTCAGCACCATTCGTCGCGCTACCAATATTCTGGTGCTCGATAAGGGGCAGGTACAGGAATTTGGTCCACACGAAGCATTGGTAGAAATTGAAAACGGGAAGTATCGGGAGTTGTATGAAAAGCAGTTTTTGGCGGCTGTGGCGGCGTGAAGACCTTTTTAAAATTTCATTATGAAACACCTGATTTGGTATGCATCCTGCTTTGTCCTGCTTTTTGCAGTTGACCGGGGCAGTAGGAAATACATGGGTCTGTTGAATAAAGATGGGGTACTAGCTTCTAAATAACGTTTCCTTTTAGTGACCTCAGTACTTTTCGTTAGTCTTAGCCTCAAATTGATTTCAGCAGCATGGACAAATCCACTTATCAACACATCCACTCAACATGAAAAAATTTGCATTTTTTGCGCTTATTGCTTCCTTCCTGACCTATTCTTCCTGCGACGTACTCCAGCAGGTAGCCACTCAGGCCCTCTCAGAGCCTAGTCTTACAGAAATTACGCAGGGCCTGAAAGAAGCCCTCAAAATCGGGATCGGTAAAGGCGCGGATGCACTCGCTCAACCAGATGGTTATTTTAAAAGTGCGTACAAAATTCTCCTCCCTGCCGATGTACGCAAGGTGACGGACAAACTCAAAAACGTTCCCGGATTCAGCAACATTGAAAATGAATTATTGGAAAAAATGAACCGTGGCGCTGAAGATGCCGCCAAAGAGGCCAAGCCGATCTTCGTTTCTGCCATCACCGGAATGACCTTTAGTGACGCAACGAATATCCTCCTGGGGAGCGACAATGCGGCTACAGAGTACCTCAATCGCACCACCAATCAGCAGCTGTACGACAAGTTCAATCCGAAGATCGTGGCTTCTCTCGACAAGATTGGCGCAAACAACCTTTGGAAAAAAGCTGCTGATGCCTACAACAGGATCCCGCTCGTTACCAAGATCAACAGCGATCTCGACGACTATGTGACCAAAGAAGCCCTCAAAGGCTTGTTCACGAAGATCGAAGAAGAGGAAAAAAACATCCGCCACAACAAAGTCTCCCGTACCTCGGAACTGCTGAAAAAAGTGTTTGCGAAGCAGGACGCGAATCGAAAATAAGGAGCAATTTGGCAAGGCCAACCTCGTTGACTCAGGGTAAAATCGCTCAAAAAAAATGATTTACGAATGCCGATTACATAGTTTTCTTAACTCATTTATACCATTTTTTAAGCACTCTCTCTCCCAATTTCCCCTGCGGCGTATAGTCTCTTTCGGGGTAGCCTTCATGGCCACGCATGTTGGGAAACCATTTCCAGAGGAATCCACCTGCCCACCAATCTTCCGGCTGAAAAGTAGCGAATAGCGCCTCCAGGCAATTGGCCTGAGCTTGTTCGTTGATATTGCGCTCCTCAATACCGTTTTCCAGTTCCCAGTTGCGCCATCCGCAGCCATCCACACTCAGATAACCGAATTCGGTAAACAAAACGGGCTTCCCTTTTTGTTTGCTGAAGTTTTTCAAACGTTCGTGAACAGGTTTCCAGGCCGTTTTTAACTGCTCCACATCGGGTGTAGAAGCCTCCACCAAGGGGAAATAACCACCCAGACCGATATAGTCCAATTCACTCCAAAACGGCACACGTTCCCAGTCGTCCCAGTTAGACGAATAGGTTAGTTTGCCGCGGTATATCGTTCTGATCTGCTTGATAACGCTCGTCCAGAACTGAGGGCGTTTTTGAATAGCATTGTTAAATTCTGTGCCGATGCAGAACAGTTCAGCTCCGGTGGAATCAGCCAATGCTGCAAAGCGCAAAATATATCGGACATAGGCTTCTTCCCATTGCTCCCAGTCTTCGTCGGTTTTGAAATCAAGTGCGCCTGTCCAGCCATTAGGGACGTAGACCTGGGGTTTTAGCATCACCTTGACCCCGTTTTCGTGAGCTGCCCTGATGGTTTCGCGCACGCCCTCAGGCCGTTCGCCCCACCATTGCCCGCCATGCTCTGCATAACGAACATTGGGCATATCAAGGCGTGTGAAAGCATAAGGAACCACCGAGATCCAGGTTGCGCCTACTGCATTGACCGCTTTCATAGGATTTTCAGCAAAGGGCTCTGGCGGCGCTACGAAGGTCAGGCCATGCATTTTTTCAACTGCTGAAAATCGGGCTGTAAAAGGATATGTTGGCGAAGGAATTCCTTGGGCTTCGCTCCTGGAAGACCGGGTTGGTTGCTGCACTGCTTGGTTGCAAAAGCCAAAGCTAAAAAGGGACAGGAATAGGCAAAGGTATTTCATGATCTAATCTTTTTTGGAGGGCAATTTACCAACCTGTTCTTCCACCCAACCCCAAAGCCGTGCCATTTTCCAATAAATATCTGTATTGTCCATAATTCCACCAAACTGCTCCGCTCCGGGCCCAAAAGCAAAAACAGGTACCATAGAAGCCGTGTGATGACCTGTAGTGAAATCATAGTCAAGAATCTCAAATCCTTCGCCTTGCTCTAAGGTAAGGCCACCTGTTTCGTGGTCGGCCGTGACAATGACAAGTGTGTTGCCATCCGCTTCAGCGAAGCGCAATACAGCTCCAACCGCGGCATCAAAATCGAGCATTTCAGCAACTGCTCGTGGTCCGTTATTAGCATGGCAGCCCCAGTCAATTTGCGAACCTTCGAGCATGAGGAAAAACCCTTTTTCCGTGCGATTTTTCAAAAAATCAGTTGCCATTCGGGCCGCAAGTGGCAAATAATCCCGGCCGCCACTGACCGAATCTGGCTCTCCTATGGCAGAAAACCATCCAAAGGGCTGATTGGGCGAGGGTGTTATTTCAGAAAGCTTTGTTTTCTGGAAATTTGACATAAAATAGCCCTTTGCCTCGAGCTCCGTGTACAGATTACGTTGATCCTTTTTGCGCTGGTTGAAGTATTGAAGCCCTCCACCCACAAAAAAATCGAGATCAGTTTGCAAAAAATAGGTGGCAATGTCTTCCATCTCGACCCGACTGTTCACATGTGCAATGAACGCTGCTGGCGTAGCATGCGTGATGCTTGACGTAACGACGAGTCCTGTAGCAAGCCCGTTTTTTTTAGCTTGTTCGAGAATTGTCACACATGGTTTTTTGGCTTTTGTCACCCCAATGGCACCGTTGTAGGTCTTACATCCGCAGGAGAACGCGGTAGCACCAGCTGCCGAATCCGTGACAAGATGGCTACTGGAATGGGTTTTCATTAACCCTGTGTTTGGGAAACGTTCCAGATTCAGTTTATTTCCGTTGGCATACATGCCGGCAGTCACCTGGGTCAACCCCATGCCATCCCCAATAAGCAGAATGATATTTTTAGGGGCCGAAACCGATTTCTTTTCAACCGGAGTTGGCTTATTTTGAAAAGAACAAAATGCTAGCGCAAGGAGTAAGTAACGTAATCTCATAATTGACTGTTTCAACCCGATACAATGTATCTTTTACCTGGCAAGGTTCGAATAATGCCTTTAAATTCCAGGTTTAAAATGTGGGTGGCGAGTTCGCCCGGTGTAAATTGAGCTGCTAAGGTCAGTTGATCGATCGGAATTTCAGGCTTTTCGCGGATAATACCGACCAAAGTAGTTTCGGCGTAGTTAAGGTCGATGAATAGCTGCGTCTGGGTTGGCTTAGGGTTTCCGGGGGCGCCCCATTGCATCAAAGTGGCAATGTCATCGGCGGACTCAGCCAGTTTGGCCCGATCTTTTTTAAGCAGATAATTGCAGCCCATGCTTTTCGCGTCGTGAGGCCGGCCAGGTACGGCAAAGATTTCACGCCCATGCCGTTCGGCGCATTGTACGGTAATCATGGAGCCGCCACTATTCGCGGTTTCAACCACCAGCACCAGATCAGAAAGGCCGGAAATGATACGGTTGCGCATCGGAAAGTGATCACGGTCAGGTTTGGAATCATGAGGGTATTCGCTGATGAGTCCACCGTTTTCAATCATTCGCTGGGCAACACTCCGGTGCTGACTTGGATAGATGCTGCCCAATCCATGGCCTAAAACCCCCACATTAGGGATACCAATGGCAGAGGCTTTTCGATGTGCCGTCACATCTACACCAAATGCCAGTCCACTCACAATCAATACATTATAGGCTTTAAAACCTTCGACAATTTCTTCGCAAATGGCTTTGCCATGTTCACTTGGCTGGCGTGTACCAATTATGGCTACCACACGGGATGCCTCAAAGATTTCCATAGAGCTGCCCTTAAAATAAAATATTGCAGGACAATCCTGACATTGGCGGAGTCGGGCTGGATAACGTGGATCGGTATAAAAAACAGCCTCTACCTGGTGCTTTTCCATAAAAGTGATCTCGTGCGCTGCCTTGTTAAGCGGCTCTTCCTTGGAAGCCAATGCTTCAAGGATAGTAGGACCAATCCCTGGTATCCTATGTAATTCTCTTTTACTGGCACGGAACACGGCTTCTGCACTGCCACAGTAACTCACAAGGGTTTTGGCCGTAACTGCGCCAATCTGAGGCACAAGTGTAAGTGCGATCTGATGTTGAAGGCTATCCATTTGGGTTGGTAATTGGGGAAATTCGTGAGTGGTTTATTCTAAAATGGTGTCAAAGTTAAAGCTGGGGAATTTCTTTTACAAGCCAAATGTTTCATTTCTATCATATAGTTTAAAAATAGAAACCTCTTAACATACCGAATCCAATATCCGTGTACGATTTTTGCATTCACAGCGTTCTGCAAAACCCATGCCGCGACACACACCCTATTATCGCTATCCAAATTCATGAAAAAAGCATCCCTGTTCGCTGTAGTTAAGCTGTGTACCCTGTTGGTCGTTTTCCATGCTAAGGCTCAGACACCTGTACCTATGGAAACTGCCAAGTCAGGTACTATGGAAGCATTGGATGTCGAAGCCTTTGCACCCAAAGTCATTGATACCACAGTTGCCCCCACCGTCATTGCATTTGGTTCCTGCAACAAAATGAGTATGCCACAGACCATGTGGCAACATGTGATTGCCAATAACCCCCAAGTATGGGTATGGCTTGGTGATATCATTTATGCCGATACAGCGGATATGCGCGCCCTTGCTGCGCATTACAAACGCTTGAAGACTATACCCGACTACAAAAGAATGCGAGCCAAAACCCAGGTCATTGGCGTGTATGACGACCATGACTATGGTATGAACGATAGCTGCAAGGACTATCCCATGAAAAAAGGTTCTAAAAAATGCCTCATGGATTTTCTGGATGTCCCAATGAACAGCGTGATCCGAAAACGCGAAGGCGCCTATAGTAGCTATACTTTTGGCAAAGATGCTCAGCGCATTAAATTCATTGTTTTAGACACGCGTTACTTCCGTGATCCTTTAGAAAAAGATACCACAAAACAACGACGTTATCTTCCAAGTATGGACGGTGATATGCTCGGAGAAGTACAATGGAAATGGCTTGAAAACGAACTCCGTACCAGCACAGCCAATCTGAATGTCCTTTGCTCCAGTGTTCAAGTGATCGCCGATGACCACTCTCATGAAAAATGGGGAAATTTCCCCAATCAGCGCAAAAAACTACTCTCGCTGATCGCCACCACCAAGCCTAAAAATCTGCTCATTATTTCTGGCGACCGCCACATGTCTGAAGTATCGAAAATGAATCTGGATGGCCTGCCTTACCCACTCTACGATTTTACGTCCAGCGGTATGACCCACATCCGCAGCGGCAACGAAGAGGTAAACCGGTATCGGGTTGATAAAATGATTGTCAAGAAAAATTTCGGCGTGCTCAAAGTTTCCTGGAATGGGGATAAGCCCATCGTTCTACTTCAGACCCGGGGACAATTGAATGAGTTATTTCAGGAAGTGGTGGTGAAATATTGAAGGAAAATTGGTGGTTTTTTCTGCCTGAGCCTGGAATTTAAAGCTTAATTGAGGGGTTGAGTGGGTTGAACCCCTCGACCCCTCAATTGTCCATAAGTCCTATATCCCGGATGAATAGGCGATGCAATAATAAAAACAGTAGCACCGCCTGACGAATTCAAACCTATTTCTTCAAGTTCCGTTATCAGCACGAAGTCAAATTGTTTGGCACTGGTATGGTTGCAGCCCAATGGTACTGTCGGTAACGGCGAGTGCATGTGCCCAGTAAAAAGATTGGAATAGGGCCGCAAGCTTGAATGGTCCTGTGGAAATCCAATGGGTTTATTCTCTACAAATTTTATCGCCATTGAAGGTACCTTGGCATTGTTGCGCTTTAGGAATGATCCGGATCATGATTGATGTGACTAATATGAAGCATGTGGGGCGACAAATTGAAGGTTTTGTTGAACAATAAAACAAGCCTATGGTTTCTGCCTATACGATTTGACATACCATTAACTCCATTTTGCCCGCCATAGCCTACTGAGCTCCAGATCCAGGAATTGGGTGCGAAGACGGCTTTTTAATTAAACATATTGACCTCATTTATCAAATTGTCCACATTAAACCTATTGACCACATTCTTCACATTGCATACATTCATTTACCTTTCCCCC
>CANJPT010000138.1 GCA_947476195.1 Lewinellaceae bacterium
CTGCAATCAGGTTAAACGGGGCATCAGACCAAACAGGAACATACACATTATTTCCTTCACGCCTGATGTTTGACGTGGAAACTTTCAGAAATGGTCGGACACTTTCATTGCCCCCGGGCCTCATCCCACAATCGCAGGTATGATTTACGTCTCCAACTTTAATGGCAAAAAAGTCCCCATAACTGCCCAATCCATTGGCTGGAACGGGGCTAATGTTCGAGCCTGCATATGGGGGGTCGAAAAGATCCGGAAGGGGCTTAAAGGTGTAACCGTCTCTAAAATACCACCAAGATGGGGCACTGTACGGCCCGAAATTGGGCTCAATGCCCAAGATGCACTTCCTAATCTGGGCAATATCAAAAGTCGAAAGCCCACTAGGCGGGGGAATGTTTAGAGGAAGTAAAGATGCATCAGCAGCAATCAAAGTTTTGGGCTCAGTAATTGGAGCGATACCAAGAAGGTGTTTGCTGATCACTACAAGGTCATAGGTGGTTACACCACATAAATAAATATTAGGCGAAGAAGACGCTAATCTAATTTGAAAAGGAGCTTTCACAGGGTCAGGGCAAAACGAATAATCTGCTTTGCAGTCCTCGTCATTGAACATGGAATAACTTGGGTCAGAAGTACTTTCTAAGGTTACTTTATACAAAGGAGCATGTGCTGCTGCCCCACCTTTGTCCACAACTATGCTACCTTTCACCGAAGGGTCGCATGCAGGCCATTGGTTGATATCAAAGGTTACGCCCAAGGCACAGGTTGAGCCGCCTGAGGGTGTAGCCTCTGCCAGGATCACATAATAACTAATACAGTCAATGTTAATATTGAATGGCACAAGGACTTCGGAAATATTTGGCAGGCTCAATGCTGTATTCTGTTCATACAAATATTCCCAGGTATCTGCCGTTGCATTGTAAGTCAAAGAACCACAAGATGGACATGGCAAAGTAGTCGTAGGGCTACCTGGAGAATTGTTGCCATTGGTTAGCTTAAAAGCAAAAAGTAGTTTTAGGTAGGTAAGGTTAATTGGGTTAGGTTCATTGTGACGAATAGTGTATTTCACCCCAAGTGTACATCCGGGCCCTGTATATCGGGTCGGAGATACATTAATTACGCTAGAACAAGCCGCAAACCC
Organism: Lewinellaceae bacterium; assembly: GCA_947476195.1. Taxonomy (GTDB): domain Bacteria; phylum Bacteroidota; class Bacteroidia; order Chitinophagales; family Saprospiraceae; genus M3007. Next base: position 1,136 of record CANJPT010000138.1, read on the forward strand.
TGGAATAACTATATCTAAAGATACACCGGTTAATGAGCAAGTAGAATTGGGTGATCCGTTAAAAGAAAAGCCCCCCCTCCCAGGAAACATTCCACAATTCAGGGTAGCGCCTTGGGAAAGATTGAACTGCCCTTCGATAATGTGACCTAAAATTGCTTGACTGCTGTTATTTGCGGCAAAAAAACCAACGGAAACATAAATATCTTTTGAACCATCCATGTTGTTTCTTACCCAAAACTTAACGGGTGGTCCTCCAGCTGGTTGGAAGGGTGTCAGTTCGAGGTTATTGATACCGTTCATATGCGGGACAATATGCAATACCATATCAGTTTTGCGAACCGACTCCATAACGTTCAGGTTATTTAAAGTTACCTGAATAATTTTAGGACCCAATGGAATTTGAACTAAGTCAAATGTTACATTCCGAGATGGGTTACAAGTCAACGGTGTTGGAAAAGGGATAAGAAAATTTGCCGGATTAGTGCACCCTAGTACAGGAATAGTGCCAGAACAATGGTAGTAGTTGCAATCCTTTACATCCCCTACCCAATTTGCATTGGGGTTGTCGCCTGAAAAATTTACAAAATCACCCGGCACACCATCTACGACAATGGTAAACAATTCTATTTCCGTTAGTCCATCTTGTATTGGAAGAACAACTCCTTGCTCCCCTTGGTTACAAGAGGATACTGAGCCAACTGTCCAGTCAACCTGGCCATCCTCAGTGACATTCAAATATTGGTAATAAGGATTAGCACTACCTAAAATTGTTTGTGAATATAGCTTGGTTAAATCAAGATTGATCCGTGATGTAAATTCATTTACGCTTATTTTGCCATTAAAAGCGAGATAATTAACATTCCATGCGGTTGGTAATAAACCTGCCGTAGACTTAAGTTTCACTTTATAATACCCATGGAATGGCCCTGGATTTATAGGGTTTGAAGGATAGGAATTTACATCTGGCAGTATTCTGCAAACTTCAAAATAAAGAGGAGAGCACAATTGAGCGCTTAAAATTGAGCTAAACGACAACACGAAGAAAAGCAAAAGCATAAATGCCACCCCCTACTATTACAAAATAAAATTTTGCTAAGCATAAAAAGTTATTTTTAGAATTTAAAAAAAAATTGATCTCACGCATTGTAACACTGGTTGCAATGGTTTAAGAAAAAGAGAGAAATTTTGTTTGCCCCACCTTGGCTTCGGGGCAAAACACTAACGCTGCGGCGCAGGGCGCCACACGAAAAAACACAGCAGGTAACAGCTGAGAGAAAGGCCTTGAACGTTGGAAAAGCCTTTCCTGAAAATCTTGGATTAGATCGAAAAATACAGCGCGCGTCGGTTCGGATGAACAGCAAGCCACAAGGAGCGGCCCACAGTTCTCGTCAGATTTAGTCGGGTGTTATTTGAAACCGCTCAGGGCGGTCAAATTCATCGGGTGTACACTGGGTTTATTGCGAACATCGAAATGGATGCCAAAGCATAGCAAAGATAATCAAGGGAATTTAAGAAACAAGCCTTGTGCAAAAAATATAATCTGTTGTGTCGGCTATTCGGCAAATCAATTGTTGGGGGCAAAATGGCGCGATATGGACAGCGCTGGCACTAAACAACAACGTAGGATGAGTGGAGCTTTGACTGTTTTTTTGACAGGATGAACAGTATATGTCGGCTTCGCCGACTTGCTCTGATCTTTAATTTGTTATTTTACCTGAGGATTATCTGCTACAAACATCCATGCAACGGAGTCGGCGAAGCCGACATATACTGTTCATCCTGTTCATCCTGTCAAAAACATATCGCTTAGTAGACCAGAAATGATGTGTACCTCCCCCGAATAGCTCAAATTTAACAGGGAAAAACCTACCTTTGCATCCCATTTTTATCAATCCCACTAGTGTTTGAAAGTCAAGGTGTTGTGTGCCTTTTCCAAACCGATATTTGTCACTAATCGCATCCCGCGCTGTGAAACGAGTCCAACTGGTCGCCGTTAAGGCAGACTTTCTCCATACTAATCTGGTCTTGCTGGCTGAAAAAGACCATCTCGACGCACTCGACACGCTACTCGCGTCGGGTGAATTGTCTTTTCTTCGCCAGGCTGCTGCACAGGAGGTGACGAGTTTTACCTTCCCCAGAGCGGAGGGCGCCGTCTTCGTCAGAATTTTAAAGCCCGAAAAAGACCCGTACATCGCGCTGGAAGAGGCGCGTTTGGCGGGCAACGAACTCCTGGGCGAACTCCGACGCTACAAGATCGAAACGCTTAGTATCCAGAATTTATGTACTGAAAACCGCAGCCTTGCTTTTGCAGAAGGCCTCGCGCTTGGCAGTTATCAGTTTCTAAAATACTTTACAAAACCAGCCGAAAAAGCCCTGCTGGAGATCCGAATTCCAGCTGATTCTGCCAGTACTTCAGACATTTTCGAAGCCAACGCTTTACTCGAAGCGGTGTTCCTGACCCGGGATCTGGTGAACGAACCGCACTCTCATTTCAATTCTGTGCAACTCGGAGAGGCCGTTGAATCGGCGGCTAAGGCATTTGGATTTGAAGCAGATATCTTTGGCAAAGAAAAAATAGAAGCCCTCAAAATGGGTGGACTGTTGGCCGTGAACCGCGCCAGTCAAATACCGCCCCGTTTTTGTGTGCTGGAATGGAAGCCTGCCGATGCTACAAATGCCAAACCTGTGGTGCTCGTGGGCAAAGGCGTGGTGTACGACACCGGTGGCCTCAGCCTCAAACCCAGCGAAGCCATGGATTTCATGAAGTGCGACATGGCTGGAGCTGCCACTGTGATTGGAGCCATGGCGGTGGCAGCAAGAACCAATCTTCCCGTCCACCTAATAGGTTTGATCCCGGTGACAGACAATAAGATTGGCGACAATGCCCTGGCGCCCGGCGATATCATCACCATGGGCTCGGGAAAGACTGTGGAAGTGGTCAACACCGACGCAGAAGGTCGGATTATCCTGGCGGATGCACTCCATTACGCCAAAAAATATGATCCAGAACTAACACTCGACTTTGCTACGCTGACTGGTTCCGCCGTTCGGGCCCTGGGCACTCAGGTGATTTGCTATATGGGCACGGCGTCAAAAGCCGTAAAAAACAACCTGGAAGAAAGCGGCTTTGCTACATATGAGCGCCTTGTGGAGCTTCCGCTCTGGAAAGAATTTGGCGACGAGCTCAAAAGCAATATCGCCGATTTGAAAAACCTGGGCTCTTCCAATGCCGGTATGATCACCGCCGGCAAATTCCTGGAAAACTTTGTAGATTACCCCTGGCTTCACCTGGACATTGCCGGACCAGCTTATTTGCGCACGCCCAATGGCTACCGCACCAAAGAAGGTACTGGCGTTGGGGTGAGACTTTTGTATAACTTTTTAAAAAAACAATACATCAAAGGAAAATGAGCAACACAACCATAACGATCGGAATATCCTGCGGCGACATCAATGGCATCGGCCTGGAGGTCATCCTGAAATCTATTGGCCTCAAAAATATTGGCAAAAAGTTCAAGACCATTGTCTACGGCAGTACCAAGGTCATTGCCTATCATAAGAATATCATCACAGATGAGAACATTCAGTTCCATGCGATCGATACACCTGCAGAAGCCCAGGCAGAGCGGATCAATGTAATCAATTGCTGGACCGACAATGTAAATGTAACCTTAGGAAAGTCTGATAAAGTCGGGGGTGAATGCGCGCAGAAGGCCCTTGAACGCGCCGTAAAAGACCTGAAATCAGGCGAATTAGATGCCTTGGTGACGGCTCCTATCAACAAAAAAGCCATGCAAATGGCTGGCTTTCCCTTTGTAGGGCATACGGAATTTATCACCAATGCATTCAAGATCAAAGACTCGCTGATGATGATGGTGTCTGATTCCTTGCGCGTCGGTTTGGTGACCAATCACCTCCCCTTACGCGAGGTAGCGGCTGCGGTTACCAAAGAGCGGGTACTACGAAAGATCCTCATCCTGGCCGAAACCCTACGCATTGACTTTAATATCGAGCGGCCAACCATCGCGGTGTTGGGACTCAACCCACACGCCAGCGACGAAGGTGCTATTGGGGACGAGGACGACAAAATTGTCCGCCCGGCCATAGAAGAAGCCAAAGCAAAAGGCGTGCTGGCTTTTGGCCCCTACCCTGCTGACGGATTTTTTGGCTCCGGGCAATACAACAAATTTGATGCAATCCTTGCCATGTACCATGATCAGGGACTGGTGGCATTTAAAGCCCTTTCGTTTGGTGCAGGTGTGAATTACACCGCCGGACTACCAGCAGTACGCACTTCACCCGACCATGGTACAGCGTACGATATTGCCGGCAAAGGCGAAGCCGAAGAGACATCGATGATCAAAGCCATTTATCTGGCTTCCGAAATTGTACGCAACCGATTTGAATACCTGGATATGCACGCCAACTCACTCGAAAGGCGCAAACAGAAATCCATCATTACGGAAGCTGGTGAAGAGGTGGAAGAGGACAATGTGATCCCGGAAGATTAGTAGAAAACTGAACCCAATAGCTTTAAATTCAATCAAAAAGATCTTCTATGCAATTTTTAAACCCAGTCTTTTCACTCCTGACTAAACTTGGCCTGCTGATTCGAATTATCCTACTTCTTGGCGCGGCCATGCTCCTTCGGGACGGTGTACGTGACTTTAATTTCCTAAATAGTTATAAGCAGCGCAAAAGTATTTCGATTGAGGAACTCATTGCCATGAAGATCAGCGATATACCACGCTATATATCCGTATCTCAATGTTTGCCAAATGGACAGGGAGTTATTCAGACCTCCACACGCCGGAGTAGCAGTACCAAAACGTATATTTATCCGGTGCTTTCGCTCAGCCAATTGATTGCCGAAAATCTTGACTCTACTGGAGCCACCAAAGCCGTTGCAAAAGTGGTCTTGAAAAAAAACTTTAAGGGTTCGGAAGAAGAAGTCACCTCAGACACCTTGGCTATAAAGACGGTGGAAGGACTTTATGATGCTGACGGGCTTGAAAATGACGTCCGCAAACTACTGGAGGAGGATGGTTACAAAATTGATGCCGCCCCTATTGTAATCAGTGAAAGCGATACTTTTCCGTCTTACAATCAAACTTACCTTTATCTCGGCCTGGGCTTTTTAATTGGTTTTTTACTGGTGGGTTCTTTCTGGTGGCAATTTGTAGGAAGCAGGCGGGAAGCAGCCACCAATGACCTAACCGGATTCACGAATTGACCACATTCCCCAGACTACTGGACATTTTCTAAAATCGAGACCTATAAGGTTTTTGAAAACCTTATAGGTCTGGGGACAAAACAAAAATGCCCAGTAGTATGCACATTCCCACACATTGACCACATTTATAAACAATGCAGCATATTTTAGGAATTGATGTGGGTGCTTCTGGCATCAAAGGCGCTGTGGTAGACATCGCGCATGGAAAATTGCAAGGCGAACGTTTTCGGGTGCCTACACCACAGCCATCTACGCCCAAGGCGATGGCAGGAGCATTTTCAGAGATCGTAGAATTTTTTAATTATAAAGGCCCTGTTGGCTGTGGATTTCCCACCATCGTGAAAAATGGGGTAGCAAATTCTGCTGCTAATATTGATAAAACCTGGATCGGAACAAACATCGAAAAGGTCTTTGGAGAAGCCTGTGATTGCCCGGTTTTTGCTACCAACGATGCTGATGCCGCGGGCGTGGCAGAAATGCGCCACGGTAAAGGACGAGACGAAAATGGCCTGGTCGTATTCATTACCATCGGAACCGGTTTAGGCTCAGCACTCTTTTATAAGGGGGAATTGATACCCAACACAGAACTTGGTCACCTACTCTGGAAACACGGAAAATCTGCTGAAGCCTGGTGTTCATCCGGTGCTCGTTCGCGGCTTAAAATCAGTCGTAGCGAGTGGGCTGAAAGATTTAATGAATACCTGAATCACCTTGAATTGCTTTTATCTCCCGATCTATTCATCCTTGGCGGTGGCGAAAGCAAGGCGTTTGAACAATATAAACATCAACTAATGACGCAGGCCAGGGTTGTACCCGCCAAACTCCTGAACAATGCAGGAATTATTGGCGCGGCAGATTATGCGGTTGAAAATTACAAGGGGGAAGTTTAGAGTGGGAAGTTGGGAATTTATAGTAATAAATTTAAAGTATCAAGTTCAGGTAAAAAATGGCACTCATTGTTCTTGAAGGAATGCGCTTTCATGCTTTTCACGGGGTTCACCCTGAAGAGCAGGTGCTGGGTACGGATTACGTAGTATATGTGGAAGTTCGAACAGAAATTACACAGGCAGCTAAAACAGATAGTATTGAAGATGCTTCCGTAAACTACGAAACCGTTTTTCAAATCTGCATGGCTGAAATGGCACAGCCACGCAAACTTTTAGAGACGGTGGTTACCGGGATCATTCAGCGTATGAAACGTCAGTTCCCTCTAATGAATGGCCTGAAAGTACAAGTACGCAAACTCAACCCGCCTATAAGCAGCCGGATGCAGGCCATGGAAAATTCCGATAAATATCCGCCCATCGCTGGGAGCGTAAATGCTGCCTGGGTTCAGGATGAAGGAAATTTTGACGCCAGTTGCCCAAACTGTAAAAAATCATTTCTTTGCTATACGGACGATACCTGCTGGTGCAAAGAATTAAAAAATGTACATCCTGCTACATTAGAGACTCTGAAACGACAATTCGGCACCGCTTGTATCTGCCAAAATTGTCTGAAATTATATGCAGGTTAGTCTTTCGCCGATAATTCCGTGCTTTTAACTTGTCATTTGTAGCTGAATATTTTTAAGGATGAATCAATTGGCTACTTTTGCCTCCTAATAGACCCGCCAGAGCAAAGGCAGATCAACCAATCATCAACCCACCAGTCAACCAATCACCAATACACCAGTCAACCATCCACAATAAAAATGGCAAATCAAAAATCGGACGTAGAAGCTGTAGACTCGCTCTCAAAGGCTTACAAAGATCTTTCTGCAGAAATCGGCAAAGTCATTGTAGGCCAGGATGATGTGGTTCGGGCTGTTATTATCTCTCTTTTTTCTAACGGACATGCACTGCTTGTAGGCGTTCCAGGTTTGGCCAAAACCTTGCTCGTTAGCACCATCGCGGAAGTTCTTGACCTTGATTTTAAACGTATCCAGTTCACTCCCGATCTGATGCCTTCCGATATCACAGGCTCTGAAATTCTGGATGAAACCCGACATTTCCGCTTCATGAGAGGCCCAATATTTGCAAATATTGTACTCGCTGACGAGATCAACCGTACCCCTCCCAAAACACAGGCAGCGCTGCTCGAAGCCATGCAGGAGCGCTCTGTAACCGTGAGTGGGCAACGCCACGAACTCCCTTCTCCCTTCTTTGTACTTGCTACACAGAACCCAATCGAGCAGGAAGGAACCTACCCGCTCCCAGAAGCACAGCTTGACCGTTTCATGTTCAACATCCCACTCACGTACCCAACTTACGAGCAAGAGGTAGAAGTAGTGAAAAATACCACCTCAGCCCGGAATGTGAAACTGAATCACATCCTTTCCAGTGAGCAGATCGTGGAATATCAACAACTTATCCGGAAAATACCCATCAGCGACAATGTGCTGGAATATGCCGTCGGGCTTGCCTCAAAAACACGCCCAGGTACATCTCGTGCTACCAAAGAGGCCAACAACTACCTCAGTTGGGGCGCTGGCCCTCGTGCCAGTCAGTACCTCGCATTAGGGGCAAAATGTTATGCCGCCATTCGCGGTAAATACTCACCCGACATCGAAGATGTACAGGCTATCGCCAGTCTTGTGCTGCGCCACCGTATTGTGCGCAACTACAAAGCGGAAGCAGAAGGTGTTACAGAAGAGAATATCATTGAGGCAATGATGTAAATGGGGATAATGAGCTTAATTCGGGTGTTTCTTTTTGGACTGTATTGTTAAACAGGAAAACAGGAAAACAGCGTAAAAAAATGTACCCATCAAGTATCTGGGCATGTTTCTTTAGGTATGTTTTTCCTGTTCACCTGTTTTATATTTATCTTCTGGAACGTAGCCAGCTACTCCGCTACAAACCGAATTGATAGTGAATTCACGCAGTGACGGATGTTTTTAGGCGTAATACGCTCTCCTTCAAACACATGGCCCAGGTGGCCCTCACAATTGGCGCAAACAATCTCTACCCGTTTCATCCCAAACGAGATATCTGTATGGCGCAGAACAGCGCCTGGTATCTCATCGTCGAAAGAAGGCCAGCCACAGCCACTGTCAAATTTATCAGAAGACAGATATAAGGGCGTATTGCATCGGCGACAAATAAAATGGCCCTTTCCTTTGTGGGTGTTATACTCCCCGGTAAAAGCACGTTCTGTGCCTTTATGCGCAATTACCTGTTCTTCCTCCGGCGTGAGCGAATTCCAGTTTTGTGTGCTATTTTCCATGTTTAATAATTTAAGTACTCCGGCGTTTTGGATTAATTCTACTTCGATCCAAAGCAATATTAAACAGATTTTGAACGGAAAAGATTTTATTTTCTATCGGAAAAACGGGCCGGATGTTGCGACAATAATCACCGCCTAAGCCGTTCTGGCTCAAGGCCTCCAGAAAAATTCAGCTCAGATGTTGCTCAAGCCCCGTTGTATATCTGGCAAGTCAAGTCGTCTGACCAAAGGGAATACAGCTGGGTAGTATAAATATCGCCGCTGCAATATGACAAAAGGGCAAAGACCAAACTAGTGCCGTGTCCAGTCAATGGCCCATGAATGTGGCGGTCCAATTTTCCCTTCCTCTGCGTTGTTCGTCGGTTACAATATCACGTATTGAGCCCTCCTCACGCCTTGATGAAGGAAAAATTTGCCTCCCCAATTCATACCTGAATGGCCGGGCGCGGCACTAGGTAGATGGACTTTGGGCCGATTCCTACCAATATAACAACAGCCCCGACACCGTCAAAACGGGCCGGGGCTGTTGTTTGCTTATTGTATTTTCGTTGGGAGGGGACAAGCCCCAGCCCCTACTTAGCTTGGATCATCTTCTTCGTTGCGCTGTCCGTAGCTGTTTCCAACTTGTAGTACAGCAATCCTGTCGTATTGATCAGGGCACGATCCAGCTGAATGTTGTTCTCGCCCTTGGCGAACTGACCTTTTTGCTGGTACACTACCCTACCTGCTTCGTC
>CANJPT010000139.1 GCA_947476195.1 Lewinellaceae bacterium
CCTGAGCGAAACGAAACGCTGGGTATTGGTCTCGCCCAAAGGCTCCGAATCCTGCAGTATCCTGCTCGCTAAAGCCGCCAATGAAGTGCAACAAAGCCGGGTGGGAGATCAAACAGGTGGCCGTGTTTTCCTATTCCTGCATACCGATGATTTTTGGCGGGATTACCACAATTTGCTACAAAATAAGATTGTAATTGTACGGGGACCTTCAGAAGAGGTTTATGGCACAGTGGCTGTTTTTAAGGACTTGTATGGCAATTTGTGGGATTTAATTGGCCCGGGGCATTCTGGTCAGGTGTTAATCGAGCGTGCGTAAGCCCATTTTGAACCTCACCCTATTTTGGTCTTGTACACGCTTCTAAGCTGTAACCTCTATTATGAAAAAGCTAATTCCTTTTCTTCTCCTAGTTACGCTCTTTTCTGCCTGCTATGGAGGGCAAAAAGCGGTAAAGGGCAACGCATGGATGTTCAAATCAATCGAACGGTTGGATGAATTTAACCCATTGATGGAGCCAGATCACAAGTCTGAATTCTTATGCCCGATTAGAAAGAAACGGGTTGACTGGGAAGAAAAATCTGTATTCAATCCCACTGCCGTATATAAAGACAGTCGGGTATGGTTGCTTTATCGCGCACAAGACGAGCATGGCACCTCCCGCATTGGTATCGCCAACAGCCGTAATGGCACCGAATTCCGCAAAAATTCAATGCCCGTGCTCTTCCCCAACCACGATACCATGAAGGACCTCGAATCGGAGGGTGGTTGCGAAGATCCACGCGTTGTTCGCCGAGAGGATGGATTGTATATTATGACTTACACCGCATACGATGGCAAAACGGCAAGACTTTGCCTTGCGTCCTCACGCGATCTAATGAGTTGGGAAAAACACGGTGTTGTGCTTACCGACCGGAAATACCGCAATCTTTGGTCCAAGTCAGGAGCCATTGTTTGCGCGCGCGACGGCAATCAGATCATCGCAAAAAAAGTAAAAGGGAAATACTGGATGTATTGGGGCGACACAGATCTTTTTATAGCCACTTCAGACGACCTCCTCTCCTGGCAACCAATGGTAGATAAAAAAGGGAAATTTACTCGGGTAATGATGCCTCGTCCAGGCCTTTTCGATAGCCGTCTGGTGGAACCCGGGCCCTTTGCCTTACTACAAAAGGAAGGCATCTTGTTGCTTTATAACAGCGCCAATAGTGCCAGCAGCGGCGACAAAACCCTGGGAGCTGATACTTATTCGGTCGGCCAAGCCCTGTTTTCAGTCAAAGATCCATCGAAACTTCTCGCACGACCTGATAAATACCTGTTGACGGCCGAGCGCGATTTTGAAAGAGAAGGCGCAGTTGCAAATGTGTGCTTTCTGGAGGGCATGGTTTGGATGGATGGACGATGGCTATTGTATTATGGCGCAGGGGATTCTAAGATTGCAGTGGCCGCGGGAAAGCAGTGAATTAGAGCACACTAATGGACATTTTCTAAAATTCAGACCTATAAGGTTTTTGAAAACCTTATAGGTCTGGAGGCAAAACAAAATTGTCCAGTAGTATGACGACCAATAACCTGAAAGCAGATAAAGCGAAACAGCACATTGTTTTTTACGAAAATTTATGGCAATTAGGATTCAAAATATAGTGGTCAGAAAAGCTTTATAGCTGGCCTTTGGTCGAAAAGCCTCCCCATTCCGCAACCATCTGTCGGCTTTTCTGTCCGTTTCCGATGTATTTAACCCGTAGCAATTTCAACATGAAAATATTAACTATCCTTTGGTGGCTCAGTGCCGCCTTTCCCCTTTCAGCTCAAAATGCCAGCATTCAAGGACAATTGCAAAGCAAAGGAGGAGATGCCATTGCATTTGCCAATATAGGATTATTTAGTGTGGCCGATAGCAGTCTCTATAAAGCAGGAACCAGTGACGATGCCGGTATTTTCAACCTGAAAGGTCTGGGCGCCGGTGTATACTACCTGAAGATAAGCGCCCTGGGTTTCGGTAATATAGCGCAAGCCGACATACAACTGGAAGCAAGCCAACAAATGAATCTGGGTGTGCTGACCCTTAGTCATAGTTCCATTCAACTGGATGAAATGACCGTTTCCGCCTCAAGAGTCATGGTAGAAATCAAACCTGACCGAACTGTTTTTAATGTTGAAGGAACCATAAACAGCGCAGGCTCCGATGCCATTACACTGCTCCGGAAAGCCCCAAGCGTGACCGTAGACAACAACGACAATATCAGTGTGCTGGGACGCTCCGGAGTGCTCCTGTATGTAGATGGAAAACGAATGCCGTTGACAGGAGAGGACCTAAGCGCCTACCTCCAAAATCTCCCGGCCGAGCAGATCGATCGCATCGAAATAATCACCAACCCAGGAGCAAAATATGAGGCTGAAGGCAATGCCGGAATCATTGACATCCGGCTAAAAAGAGACAAGAATATCGGCGCCAACGGCTCGGTAAACACGACCTACGGACAGGGCATTTATCATAAAGCCAATCTCAGTGGTAACGGCAATTTTCGCAACAAACACTTCAATACCTTCGGAAATGCAAGCTTAGGGAATGGCGAGGGCTTCCATAATATGGATTTTATCAGTTACCAAAATGGCCTGGTGCAGAATGAAATCAACAACCGAAAAAATAATTCGGACTCCTACAATTTCCGTATTGGAACAGATTTTTTCCTGTCTGACAAACACACCCTCGGTTTCATGATCGGAGGTAGCAATAACCTGCGAGACAATTATGCTTACAACCGCATCACACTGGCACAGCAAATCGTGCCTGAAATGATTGACAGTATTTTGGTTGCCAATACCACTGATGACAACCAGCGACAGCAACAAACGTATAATATCAATTACCTATTTAATAACGCCAAAGGTCGTAGTTTTAATGTGGATGTTGACTATGGTCAATACCAGAACTACAGCAAACGATACCAGACCAATCAATATTTGAATGCTGCTGAAGTTGATGTACTCACGGAATTCTTGAATAGTTTCGACACACCGTCCGACATTGATATCTTCACATTCCAGATGGATTATGAAGACCAACTCTGGGGTGGAAAACTGGGCGCTGGAACCAAATTCAGCCAGGTAATCTCAAACAATTCCTTTTTGTTTTATGACGAACAAAGCGGCGTTTCTGTGCGTGACGACCATCGTTCCAACCAGTTTAAATATGACGAAAAGGTCTATGCAGGGTATATAAACTATGCCCGGGATCTGGGCAAAAAATGGAAGTTTTCTGCTGGATTGCGCGCGGAGCAGACAGGCGCAACTGGCGACCTCAAGGCCTTTTTACCCGAATTGCAGGAGCCGCCAGTCGTTTCTAATTACCTGAACTGGTTTCCCAATGCTGGGCTAACCTGGGATCTAACAAAAAACCATAGTTTAGCATTGAACGGAGGCAGGCGTATCAATCGCCCTGATTACAACGTACTCAATCCATTCAATACCCAGCTCAGTCAACTTTCCTATGAAAAAGGCAACCCATTCCTTCGGCCTGAGATCGAAAACAACCTGGAATTGGGTTACACCCTGATGCAACGCTACAATTTCAAATTGGCCTATAGCCGCACTACCGACCAGATTACCCGACTTATTGCCCCAGACGAGACCGATCCAAGGGCTGGATTCATCACTTGGGCCAATCTGGCTGAACAGACTGTGTTTAGTTTCAATGTCAGCGCACCGGTGCAGATATTTAAATGGTGGAACTCCTATTTCAACGTCAGTGCCTCTCAACTGAACAACCAGGCCGATTACGGAAATGGTGCTGTGGTAGATGTACAGGCCTTTACGTACAATATTTTCGAACAAAACACTTTCGACCTGCCACTAAAAATCAAAGGAGAGATCTCCGGCTATTTTTCCGGCCCGGGGGTGTGGGGCGGGGTATTCATTTATGAGCCCAACTGGAGTTTGAACCTGGGTCTGCAACGCAAATTCATGCATGACAAATTAAATGCACGCCTCAGCGCTGACGATATTTTCTATAAGTCTGGCTGGAAAGGCTATTCAAATTTCAACAGCCTGCTTTCCTATGGGAGTGGCCGTTGGGACAGCCGTAGGTACAGCCTAAGTGTGGGCTACCGTTTTGGCAATGATCATGTAAAATCGAGGAAACGGAGTACCGGGATTGAGACGGAGGCTGGACGGGTTGGAGGAGAGTAGGGAATAATCAATAAGGATTTTCCTAATAATTAACGCCCAAAAACCACCCCTACCTCCAATTCTAGCCCCGCTAACACGGAAGATTTCACCGTTTAAGAGTTCATAAATACCCGTATCACCTTCTGGAATATCAAATTCCAGAAGGTCCGTACATGTCATTTTTTTTCTAAAATTTCCATTTTGTAGGATGATTTTAGTTTTTTGGAGATTGTGTTTGCAAAAATAATAAAATTTATTCGCAATTCCTAATCCACCCCCACCTCATCCGCAAAAAGCCAACAAGCATACCCGGCTCCCTTGTGTGTAACCGGGCACTGCCCCAGTGAAACGCCAACCACCCGCAGATACCTTGCTTTTTTACCGCCCAATTCAAGGCTAAATTCCTTTTGCAAAATGCCTAATGCGAAAGGTGGCGTATCGCAAATTGTCTCCCCTGCAGGCACGAATGTTTTACCATCTTCTGAAATCTCCACCTGCATTTTCGTCGGGAAGAAGATCCAGGAGTTTTCATCCTGTAAGAAATTGGCACTAACCCGATTAATCTTCTGGTACTTACCCAGGTCAATCACCATATCCAGATTTTGCCCTTCAAAACCCTGCCATCCTCCGGTGCGAAAATCAGCGCCACCCCGGACACCATCTACCAAACCATCGCTTCCCCCGGCAGTATACTGGGCAGAATAGTTGTTTTTGTAACCCAATACTTTCAAGTCACTACGTATACGGTGAAATTCTACTAAGACCATGCTGCTTTTTTCTGCTCCGCGCTCAGCGGTTAAGAACATCCGCTGGCTCTGATCAACAGTGATTGGACCTTTGTACGCTTGCCATTGGATTTTACCGCTGATACCTTCAACCATGTACCGGACCACAGCGTTGGGATCCAAACAACCAAATTCAACTACCGTTCGGTTTTTGAAAATAGTCACTCCTGATTTTACAAACGGTACGGGTACAACGGAGCGATCCTTAATGGCCGAAACCGGGCAATTAATTTCTGCAGAACCCCAGGTGGCTGGTTTGCTATCCATTTGAAACTCCAACGTACCGCCATTGATTAGCATCTCGTGGCTTAACCATGACTTTGGATAGGCTATTCCATTGAATGTCAGCCCTTTGATATAGCATCTTTTACTCGAAACATCCGGTGCTTTCATTACCATAGTTTTTCCATTGTCCAAGTGTATCGTCGTCTTTTCAAACCAGGGTGTACCGATCACATAAGATGGGTCGCCAGGTACAACAGGATAAATACCCATAGCGGAGAGTACCAACCACGCCGACATTTGTCCGCAATCCTCGTTGCCACTCAATCCGTCTGGTTTGTCTGAATACATCTCATCCATGATCTGGCGTACCCGTTGCTGGGTTTTCCAGGGTTGCCCGGCGTAATTATAAAGGTATGCCATGTGGTGACTGGGCTCATTACCATGCACATACTGGCCAATGAGTCCTGTAATATCAGCCTGATCACGGCCCGTAGTTTTGGCATGAGCTGTAAACAGACTATCCAATTGGCTGGCAAAGCGATCACGTCCACCCAACAACATCATCATGCCGTTTATGTCTTGCGGAGCAGCGAAACGGTATTGCCAGGCATTGGCCTCCGTATAGTTGAAATTTACCTCAAATGGGTCAAACGGCGAATGCCAGGAAGCTCCTCGACGAGCACGGAAAAAGCCGCTTTGGGGATCGTATAGGTTTTTATACGACTGAGCCCTGCGGGCAAACTCATCCCCGACCTCGTATTGCCCCAGGCTTCGCGCCATTTGGCTGATACACCAGTCGTCAAACGCGTATTCAAGGGTCTTGGATACGGATTCCGATTCTTTATTACTGGGAACAAAACCCATCTCCCGATAATATTTGAGCCCATAGCGGTCGCTGTTGGCATTTTTCAGCATAGCCTCCAAGGCAAGTTTCCCATCGTAACCCCGGATACCTTTCGCCCAGGCATCGGCAATGACCGGAATGGAATGATTGCCGATCATACAATCTGTTTCGTTGGCCGCCAGTTCCCAGACCGGCAGGAGCCCACTTTCTTTGTATTGGTTTAGAAAGGTCTGAATGAAATTATTGACCCTTTTAGGGTCTAAAATCGTGTATAATGGATTACAGGCGCGATAAGTATCCCACAAAGAAAAGACCGTATACTGCTGCCCGGAGCTCAGTTGATGGATTATATCATCCCGGCCACGGTACTTACCATCTACATCGCTCCAAAGATTTGGAACGACCATCGTGTGATAAAGCGCGGTATAAAAAGCCCTTTTTTGAACCTCTGAGCCGCCCTCAACTTCAATTTTGGCAAGCTCATGCGCCCATTTGACCTGTGTTTCAGATTTTACCTTGTCAAAATCAAAATGAGCACATTCCGCATCAAGATTCATCCGGGCCCCTTCAATACTGGTTCCGGAAATACCAACCGTGATGACGAGCGGGGCAGCATCATTATAAAAATCAAAAACCCCTTCAATCGCTTTACTGGTAACGCTCGGGTTTGCTTCGCGAGGCGTTTTCGTCATGTCCAGCAAAACACTATTAGAAAACGGCCTCGAAAACCGCGCAACAAAATAAATATGTTGCTCTTTGGCCCAGGCTTTGGAAATTCGGTAACCCGAGATCTCATGGTCATTAATAACATTCAATTGTGCATCCAAGACCTCATCGCGGTGACGCAAATCGATCAGAATCGCTCCTTTTTCGGCATTCTCCGGAAAAGTATAGCGATGTACCCCAACGCGCTCTGTAGCAGTGAGTTCGCATTTTATCTGGTCACGTTCTAAAAAAACGGAGTAATAACCAGGCTCCGCATTCTCCTTTATTTTCTTGAAAGGAGAACCATATTTCGAAGGCTCCAGACGAACACCATTCACAAATGGCATGAACAGGATATCACAATAATCCGCCACACCCGTACCACTCAGATGCGTGTGCGAAAAACCATAAATCAGTGAATCAGAATAATGATAGCCCGAGCAGCCGTCCCAGTCCAGCATTGAAAGACGGGTATCCGGGCTTAATTGAACCATGCCAAAGGGAGCAGTAGCGCCCGGGTAAGTATGGCCATGTCCGCCGGTTCCAATGAATGGGTTGACGAATTTTATGAAATTATCTGACGGATTTTGGCCCCTTTTATCCGCAGATGGTTCACCCAAGGAGCCTGAATACTGGGCATAGGCTTTTGAGTATGATAAACTTAGAAGCAGTAGAAAAAAGAGAATGCGCATGATGTGGGCAATTTAGTGGCCCAAAAGTAGCGCGTTGTTTGTCATTCTGCCATTAATCATCATTGGTCATTATTGTCATTGGTCATTGAGGTCATTAATAATCCTCTATAATATCCCCGGGTGGGACATTAATAAATCAATGATGAGAAATGACCAATGACCCCAATGACGATAACACCTAACAAAGGCTTACCATTCAAAGTCCATCACCTGTTCAACACCTTCCTCCAGACTAAAGGAAACCGGGCAGGTCAGTGCTGCTTTTTCCAGAATGACTTTCTGAGTATCGGAATACCCGTTGGGAGGCATCACAAACTTGATAATTACTTTGGCTATCCGACGTGGATCTGCAGCCATCACTTTGGTGACCTCAGCATGCGCGCCAGTCATATCGAGATCATGGTTTCGAGCACTGATCCCCATAAGGGTCATAGCACAGGATGCCAGTGAAGTTGCACACAGGTCGGTTGGTGAAAAAGCCTCGGCCTTGCCTTGGTTATCCAAGGGCGCATCCGTGATGATCTTAGTTCCGGAATGTAGGTGCGTGGCTTCGGTGCGGAGTTCGCCCAGGTAGGTTACGGTGGATGTCATGGGTTCTAGATTTATCGATTGGGTTAACGAGCAATATGGTTGAGCAAGGAAAAAAGTGGCAATAATGACTACATTTGGCGCTAAATGCACCCTATTTAAGCCCCTCCTGCGTAAGCGTTCGAGACCACATCTGTTTCCCTTCATAATTGATGATCTTGATCTCTACCTGACGCTCTTTGCGCGGCCCGGAGAATTTCAGCAATCCAAAGTTATGCTCGCCGATGGCCGTACCAGACACGCGGAAATCATTTTGCTCTTTGGTTGCAGCATCTGCATATACCCCTGCGGTAAGAGAGGAGGCTGTGAGGTCATATACCCAGTTGCCAGCCCCGTTTTTCATGGCGCTAAGTTCACTAAAATGCCGGTCCCCCGTGAGGAAAATTACCCCTTTGATGTTTTCCCGTTCAATAAATTTCAGAATAGAATCCCGTTCTGCCGGAAAAAAATGAAAGGCGGTCTCATTGTTAGAGCTCGACGTAATGACCTGACCACCAATTGCAACCAATTTAAATGGCGCACGGCTGGCAGCCAAAGATTCCAGAAACCAACGCATTTGCTCCTTGCCCAATGAAGTGCGATCCGGACAGGTTTTACAATTATCAGGGGTGCGGAAATAGCGATTGTCCAAAAGGAAAAAATCTATGTCGGCATATTGAAACTTCGTGGTACAGCCCTTTTGTCCATTCACCCCAAAGCTTGGGTTCCCCCAAAAATCCCGAAATACTTCCCAGGCAGTTTCCTTATGTACCCAGGTACCGTCAGAGTCATCCGGGCCAAAATCATGATCATCCCAGATGGCATATTGCGGAGTGGATGCGAGTAGAGGCTGGAGTTCCGGGATGGCACGGTCGTGAGTATAGCGATGCTGCATCCCGGTACGGGAGTAAAAATCTACTTCGCGGTAATAAACATTGTCTCCAAGCCAGAGCATAAGATCTGGCTTTTGATTACTAATCTGGGTAAATACCTGATAATCTGACCCGTATGGCTTCCCGGGGCGATCATATTCCGACTCGTTGACATACGCACAACTTCCCGTTACAACCGTGAAGGTGGGTGGGTCTACCCGGTATTGCCAGAGTGATTGTGTTTTAAAGTTTGTTGGGTAAGTTAGGTGTACAGAATCGCCGTTGATCTCTACCCGATATTCGTAGGTAATTCCAGGCTCTAATGGACTGGCAATGCACTTGGCAGTAAAAGCACTACTTTTATATGTCTGTACCACATCAGTTCGCCACTTTTGATCGGGTTTTCCAGCTTCCCAGTATTCAACCTGTACGTCTGCAAATGTTTTGGTCTGCACCCATACAAGGGCTTCTCGCATTTCCACGTAACCAAGCATTGGGCCGTTTTGCAATGCTTCGTTGCCACTGGCAGGAATTGCCATTGGCTTGTTGGGCTTAATTTCTGCGAGTTTGGCATTTTGGGGGGCGCAGCCTAAAAAAAGGAGCAAAAAGAGGAAGAATAGATTTTTCATATACCTGAAATTGTTTGTCGGTGGCGAAGATAGAAGGCCTGACGGAGAAAGTTTAAGGTGTTTGAACTGGCCGTCATGAATTAACCAGGATTTGTTGTCTAAAAGAAGCGGCACGGCGAAATGCCGTGCCGCAAATAACTGGTTAATCGAATCAGACTATAACCATCGATCTGCTTGTATTCGTTGACGGGAATGCAACAAGTCTAATAATCCCGTCGAACCTGGTAGGTACCGGAAAGCGTATGCGGTACGCCAAATTGGTCCACAAAGGCACCCTCAAACATTCCTGTAATCAGATCTCCCACCACATAGCCAGGATCAACTACCTCGATGTTAACCCCGCTCACTGCAGAATTCCAGGTCAGGGTATTCACATACAAATTGGCGAGCGAAAACAAGCCTGGCTGACCATCGCTGGCAAATTCCATGGAGATGCCTACGTCTTGCAGCGCAGTACTGTATCCATTCAGGAACGTATGCATCCCTGAATTATCCAGCACTCCGCCAACGGGTACCGCAATGGTGTAATCGTTGTTGTCAAGACTAAACCGGATATATTCATTGAGTAGATCGCAGGCGCTTAGATCACCAAGGGTCACAGCATTGGGTGGCACCGAGATGGTGTCAGGTGGGCTCTGCTTCTGATTTTGCATATCAAAACCAATGACCACCCCTGTTCCTACACTCGTATCGCAGCGAAGTTGACTGATTCTAAAGGTACCATCAGAACCCGTGAAGCCCACCCA
>CANJPT010000140.1 GCA_947476195.1 Lewinellaceae bacterium
ATCAATACGCCAAAGGGGTATTCTGAAAATGTTGCAAGTCACATTGCCAGTCTTACGGGACTGCCATTTATTACAGCGCCGAATAAATTTGAATCCCTGGCCGCTCACGATGGCATTGTGGAAGCCCATGGCGCACTCAAAACCGTGGCAGTCAGTCTAATGAAAATTGCCAATGACGTGCGGATGTTATCTTCAGGCCCGCGTTCCGGCATTGGTGAAATTCACATTCCTGACAACGAACCAGGCTCCAGCATTATGCCCGGCAAGGTCAATCCCACCCAGTGCGAAGCCATTACGATGGTAGCGGCACAAGTGATGGGTAATGATGTAGCAATCAATATTGGCGGCTCCAACGGACACTTCGAACTCAATGTGTTCAAGCCAGTAATGATCTACAACTTCCTGCACTCCGCCCGACTCATCGGTGAAGCTTGCGTCAGTTTTAATGATAAATGTGCCGTAGGCATTGAACCCCTCCGCGATAATATTGCAAAACACGTAAACAATTCATTGATGCTTGTAACGGCCTTGAATACCAGAATCGGGTATTATAACGCCGCAGCGATTGCGCAAAATGCGCATAAAAAAGGCATCACACTCAAGGAATCTGCGCTGGAATATGAATTGCAGGGGCTTGATTTTAAACACATGACGCCAGAGCAATTTGATGCCTGGGTTCGACCTGAGGAGATGGTGGGAAGGTGATTTAGATCATTGGGGGCATTATAGTCATTGGGGGTCATTATAGTCATTGGGGGTCATTATAGTCATTGGGGGGCATTATAGTCATTGGGGTCATTATAGTCATTATAGTCATTGGGGTCATTATAGTCATTGGGGTCATTATAGTCATTGGGGGCCATTATAGTCATTGGGGGTCATTATAGTCATTGGGGTCATTATAGTCATTGGGGTCATTATAGTCATTGGGGTCATTATAGTCATTATAGTCATTGGGGTCATTATAGTCATTGGGGTCATTATAGTCATTATAGTCATTGGGGGTCATTATAGTCATTGGGGGTCATTATAGTCATTGGGGGCATTGAGTCAATAACTATAATGACCCTAATGACCTAAACCGCCAATTTTACACCCCAAACAACCACTCCGCTGCCTTAGGAAACTCCTTGCCCCACCGGTCTTCTATATGCCTTCCTGAGGGGTCTGTCGCCAGTTGAATTTGCAGTTGTTCGGGGTTATATCCGCGCAACTCCATAGATTCCTTGAACCGGCGCAGGTTGGTAATCACACCTGCACCTTCTTTGCCTCCGGCATAGAGATATATTTTTGTCTTGGAAAAAGTCGTGAAATGTACGGGCTCGAAATAGACTTTTGGTGCAGCCCAGAGCGAGGGTGAGAAGATCATAAATTTAGAAAAGACCTGCGGGTAAGTAATGCCTGCATAGATGCTGATCAGGCCGCCCATACTGCTGCCACCTATTCCTGTGTGTGCCCGTTCTGGCAGGGTACGAAAATGCTCGTCAATATGTGGCTTTAGCGTTTCAGCCAGGAATTGGGCATATTCCTGACCAAGCCCATCCCCCCATCGCTGCGAATCATAGGGGGAAAACTCGCGGACACGTTCGCTGCCTCCGTGGTCAATGGCTACTACAATGAAACCACCCAGGCCGCGCTGTGACAGGGCGGCCAACTGGCGATCTACGCCCCATGTACCAAAAGGAGCGGAATCTTCAAACAGGTTTTGACCGTCCTGGAGGTATAGCACAGGATAACGCTTGTTAGCGTTGGCATAATCCCAGGGAAGTAGCACGGAAATTCGGCGACGACGGCGGAGTTGTGGTACATTAAATCGCTTGGACACGATCTGGATATCCGGGTAAAACTGAGGGTCATAGCCTTTAACATGTTGTTTCCATTGTGGCACAACATCGTTTACCTTTCCTCTGGGGGTTTCCATGCTTCGGTTGCTTGGTGGAAATCCATTGGGGGCAAGTTCTTCGGCTTCCCAGCCGCCTTTCACATATTTATACTCAAATTTGTCAACGGTGGGCGGGACATCCTTAAAAATATATTGGTAATGTCCTTCTTTGACCTTTTGCATTTTGTATTGCTCATCGCGGGTCGCCCAACCATTGAAATTACCGGTTAAAAACACAGGGCGCGCATCATCGTTGGGGGTGAAAAGTTGTAGCGTGAGCATTGCAGGAGAAGAAAGAGCGCTTTGGACAGCCGTGTTAGGAAGGTTGCGCAGGATGCAAAAGTAAGCAGGCCATGTACAATGGCAAAACAAATGCCAGTGGTGAAAAATTATTCGCGAAACTTGTCGAGCAATTCGGCCAACTCAAGGGCTTTGGCCTCACTAAGTTTATGGCCAATTGCATTTGTCCCATCCAAAAATCGTGCTTCTTCGATCTCGGCAAGCATTTTTTTGCCGGCATCAGAGATCGTCACAATGACCATGCGGCGATCTTTTCCGTGCGGAACTCGTTCAACATACAGCGAAATACGGAGTTTTTCTACCAGCCGGCTCACGTTACTGCTACGATCGAGCATTCGGCTTTTGATATCAAGTACCGAAAGACCTTTGGGCGCACTGCCGTTTAGAATGCGCAGGATATTGTACTGCGGACTGGTTAGACCAAATGGCCGCAACTGTCGAGTGATGGCACAATCAAGCCAACTTGCTGTGAACAAGATGTTCAATATTGCCCGTTGAGCGGCGGGCATAGGCTTAGTGCTTTTGAGTTCTGCTTCTAATATCATGATGCAATCTTAAATGTTCTGACATCAAAACAAAAAAGGTTTTGAAGGGTTCAATAGAAAGAGCGCGGCAATCGAAATACTTTTGCGGCTTTAACTGCTGATGCCATCCTGCTTCTCAGGAGCCTTGGCACTTTTCTCACGTCTTTTACCAAACTATGCAATACGACGTTACAGTCATCGGTTCCGGGCCGGGCGGTTATGTAGCCGCCATCCGCTGCGCCCAATTGGGCCTCAAGGTTGCCATTATCGAGCGCTATCCTGTTTTGGGGGGCACCTGCCTCAATGTTGGATGTATTCCTTCCAAAGCACTGCTCGATTCCTCCGAACATTACCACAATGCGGCATATAAATTCACCACCCACGGGATTGATCTGAAAGACCTGAAGGTGAATATGTCGCAAATGATCCGTCGCAAAAACGAGGTAGTCCAAGAAAACAACAAAGGTGTGGAATTCCTGATGAAAAAGAACAAGATCGATATCTTGTATGGACATGGCTCCTTTTTGTCCAAAAACCGGCTAAAGATCACAGGTAAGAGCGGCGAAACAAAAGAGATCGAAACCCAACGGGTTATCCTTGCCACGGGGTCGAAGCCAATTATACCAGCGAACTTCAACTACGACAAACAGCGGGTCATTACCAGTACAGAAGCCCTCAACATTGAAAAAGTGCCCGCGACCATGGTGGTCATTGGTGGCGGCGTGATTGGGCTGGAACTTGGCAGTGTGTACGCTCGTCTCGGCACCAAGGTACATGTAGTAGAATTTCTGGACCGTATCATTGCAGGCATGGATTCAGATTGTAGTCGAGAACTGATGAAATCGCTCAAAAGCCTGGGTATGGAATTTCATTTACGCTACGGTGTGACGGACGTAAAACCTTCCAAATCAAAAGTGACGGTGACGGCTAAAAGCAGGGACGACGAATCTAAAATGCTCTCCCTGGATGCCGACTACTGCCTGGTGTGTATTGGTCGGAAACCGTATACGGAGAATCTCGGATTGGAGAACGCCGGGATCACAGTCGATGAAAAAGGCCGTATTCCCGTAAATGACCATCTCGAAACCGCGGTGCAGGGTATATATGCCATCGGCGACGTAGTGCGTGGTGCCATGTTGGCCCACAAAGCAGAAGAAGAAGGTGTTTTTGTGGCTGAAACCATTATAGGCCAAAAACCCCATATTAATTATAACCTCATCCCTGGAGTAGTGTACACCTGGCCTGAAGCAGCCAGCGTGGGCTATACGGAAGAACAACTCAAAGAGGCTGGCACGGCTTATAAATCGGGCAAATTTCCCTTCCGTGCCTTAGGTCGCGCCCGTGCAAGCACGGACCTGGACGGTATGGTAAAGGTGCTTGCCGATAAAGAAACCGATGAGATCTTAGGCGTGCATATCGTGGGTGCCAGGGCGGCGGACATGATCGCGGAGGCTGTTGCGCTCATGGAATTTCGGGCAAGCGCAGAGGATGCCGCGCGGATGAGTCATGCGCACCCGACTTATACGGAAGCATTCAAAGAAGCTTGTCTGGCGGCTACCGGGAATCGGGCATTGCATGTATAAAAACGGTATTATACCAACGTTCTTTTTTGATGTACGATTGCCGATTACATGATTTCCGGGGGGGCTGGCCGGGTATTTCGCTTCGGAGCAAACCATCTAAAATCATGTAATCGGCAATCTAAAATAAACAAATATCCCCCTAAACTTAGTTACACTTGTCTACTTTCAAGATCTATTTCACCCATGCGGGTCAAGCCTTCTCCGCCGACATGTCGAAGCCCATCGACCTGTCAATTCCTTTGCGTGAGGGAGCAGAAAACCCGAACTGCTTTTGGGCGCCGATGCCTGAATTTGCTCCGGTCCGGGCGGGTGATTTTGTGGGTAGTACCCAGGAGGGAGGAGTAGTCAATTTTTTCAATGTCCGGCTCAATCCACATGGCAACGGCACCCATACGGAATGCGTGGGTCACATTGCAAGCGAGCGTTTTGTACTGCGGGAGTGCTTGCTGGAATCCCATTTTCTGGCAAAGATCGTCAGCCTTTATCCGCGCCGAACGGAGGAAGGGGATCGGGTAATTTTTCAGGATCAACTGGAGGATGTTTTTTCAAATAGCGAAGCAGATGCCTTGATTATCAGAACTTTGCCAAATGACGATTGGAAACTTCGTCAGCATTATTCCGGCACAAATCCGCCGTATGTACATCCTGAAGCCCTGGAATATCTGGTCAAATGTGGGGTACAACATTTATTATTGGATCTGCCTTCTGTAGATCGCGAAGAAGACGGCGGTCAATTACTTGCGCACCGTGCTTTTTGGCAATATCCATCGGCTACGCGCATCAATGCTACGATTACGGAAATGATCTTTGTTCCAAATGAGGTGCGCGATGGCCTGTACCTTTTGAATCTTCAGACTACTTCTTTGGATTTGGATGCCAGTCCGTCTAAACCGGTGGTTTTTGAATTGATACTGGTGTGAATAAAAAATCCGCGTCTCATCCGTATCATCCGTGTGCTGTTGGAACACGGATGAGACACGGATTTTAAATAATATGTGGGGAAAGACTATTTATCGTCCCCAAAGAAAGCAATGACCTTCTCCGCCAATTCCATACCGATGTATGACTGTGCTTCCATTGTGCTGGCGCCGATATGCGGGCTGCAAGAAACTTTAGGGTGACGCAGTAAGGCTTCCATCGGCGTTGGTTCGTTTTCAAATACGTCGAGACCTGCGCCTCCTACCTTTCCGGAATTCAAAGCATTGAGCAGTGCCATTTCATCAATTACCCCTCCTCGGGCGGTATTGATCAGGATTACGCCGGTTTTTAATTTTTCGAGTTCAGCTGCACCCAGAAGCGGTTTTCCGATACCTGGAATGTGAAAACTAATGATATCAGACTCGCGTAAAACCTTTTCCAGTGATTCGGTAGCGATGGTCAGGCTGAGTTTCAGGTCTTCGTGATCTCCGAGTTGAATACCGATTTCGGCTTCGCTCACGAATGGATCGTGCGCTCGTATCCGCATCCCAAGACCAAGCGCGATCTTGGCGAGTTCTTGTCCGATGCGTCCAAAACCCACAATTCCCAGTGTTTTTCCTTTGATCTGAAAGCCTGATTCAGCGTCTTTTTTGAGCTTTTTAAAATCGCCGCCATTGGCCAATTCACGGTTGCTGCATTGAAGCATCCGTGCGAGCGTAAAAATATGGGCCGTAGCAAGTTCGGCTACTGCACGGGAAGATGCTTTTGGCGTATTAAACACCTGAATACCCTTACTCTGAGCATATTCCAAATCGATATTGTCAAGTCCTACCCCACCCCGTCCGATGATCTTAAGCTTTTGGGCTGCATCGATTACCGCTTTGGTCACCTTGGTAGCGCTTCGCACAATGAGTACGTCATAGTCTGCGATGCCCGCCGGGAGGTCTTCTTGTGCTATTTTGTCTTCGCTGACTTGATAGGATGCTTCTTCAAGCAAAAGTAGGCCGTCTGGGTGAATGCCGTCGTTGGCGAGTATTTTGATCATTATTACCTTTATTGTATTGTTTCAAAGCCTCAAAGATAGGAAACCAATTCGCGAATGAGCAACCGCATCTTTGGTTCTGCGGCTTGAGCCGTAGAAATAACTTCCTCCAGGGTGGTTACCCGAATGGCCGAACGAGGGTATGAGACGTTGCTCACAAGCGAGATCATCAACACTGGTAAGCCCATGTGGCGTGCTACCAATACTTCTGGGATAGAGGACATGCCAGTGCAATCACTGCCGAGGCCACGTAGCATCGTGTATTCGGCAGGAGTTTCCAGATTTGGCCCGGGCAGGGCTGAGTACACACCCTCAAACGCGCGGATATTGTGGGCGCTGGCGATTTCCAAAGCTTGTTTGCGCAATCCTTCATCATAGGTATGCAGCATATCGGGAAAACGCGGGCCGAGCCGTTCGTCATTTGGGCCACGCAATGGGTTTTCAGGTAGCAAATTGATATGATCGCTTACGACCACGAGGTCGCCTGCCTGCAAGTGAGGATTCACTCCCCCTGATACGTTTGTGATAATAATTCTTTGAATATCAAGATATTTGAGCACCCGAATGGGGAACGTAACCTGTTCCATGGTCCAGCCTTCATACCAGTGAAAACGCCCGGCCATTACCACGACAGGATGCGTGCCAAGATGTCCAAAGATCAGTTTGCCTTTATGACTTTCGACGGTGCTTTGGGCAAAATGTGGAATGTCGTGGTAATTGATTTCAGCTTCGATGTTAAGGTCATCGGTCAAATTTCCTAATCCGGTGCCCAACACGATACCTGTCTGAGGCTGGAAATTAGTACGGCTGCGGATAAAGGCTGCGGCTTCCTGGATTTGTTCGTAGCGTGACATGTCATTACTTGAATTCATAAGCTGCAAAGTTCAGAAGCCCATAGCTTATTCTACATTTAATAAACATCAGTCTTGGTCGTTAACCGAAACCGCGTAAACAAAAGAGCCGAGACATTACTGCCCCGGCTCTATGAAAACACCTAAAACCCTATTAACTAACCTTATGAAAACTCATTTTTGGGGACTTAGGACTTTAAGATTTTGGACATTGGACCGTAATCCTTGTCTAAAATCCAACGTCCAACAGTCTAAAGTTCAAACTAACTAACCTGAATGCTTTTCATTACTGGTTTGGCTTCTTCTTTTTTGGGAAGTGTGATATTCAAAATACCACTTTCATAAACAGCAACGATCGCATCTTGGTTCACTGTGATCGGTAATTTAAATGAACGCTTGAAAGAGTCGTAGCGGAACTCGCGACGGAGGAAGCGACTTTTTTCGGTTTGCTCTTCTCGGTTTGCTGTTACGAGCAGATGGCCATTTTCAATATTCAACGCAAAGTGCTGCTTTTCAAAGCCTGGAGCGGCTACATCTACTTGAAAGGAATCTTCCGTCTCACGCACATTTACTGCTGGCTGACTGAGTTGTGCATCATTGCCTACGAACTCTCCGATGCCTCTGTTAAGAAACTCATCTAAAAAACCATTGGAGAAGAGTTTGGTTGCGGGGAAGGGCTGAACTTTTACGATACCTGTCATTTTTTTACAAAATTTTGATAGTGAAGGTTTAGATTGATGACCAGCAGGAAAATTGTAATTCAATTTTGTTTGCCGGATTGCCTGCCATGAGGCAGGCGATATCCTCCCTATTCAATTGCTGTTCCATTTGTGTAAAAGATACATTTCGGCAAGTTTTAGGGTAAATTAAATGACAAAATGTCACATATTTTTGATTAGTGGTGACAAAATGTCGCCTAATTGAATTTAGACTGTGATAAGATGCGGATTTGCTACTTGAGATGCATTTATCACCCCTTAATCCACTGTAATGAGCTGGGATGTTGTGCTGTCACCATTGCTATTGCTCACAGATAAATCGTCCACAACTGGTGTTCAAGGCCCGGCGAGTCCTCAGGAGCCTTCAGAACAAAAAAAGCAGAAAAAGGAATTTAAGGATGGATCCAGCTTCCAATAACACACTCACCTAACAAAAGACTCCCCTTTAAAAACAATATTATCCATTTTGGCCCTATACTTGCCCTGCCTAAACCCAACCCATGCACAACCAAAATCCAGAACAACTCGCCCGCGACCATATCGACCAGCTGCTCATTAGCTGCGGCTGGGTCATTCAGGACAAAACAAAGGTTAACCTGAGTGCTTCTCTCGGAATTGCCGTGCGTGAATACCTCACCGATGTTGGCCCGATGGATTATGTGCTTTTTGTAGACAAGAAGCCTGTGGGGGTGATTGAAGCCAAGCGCTCCGAAGAAGGGGTGCGACTCACCTCTGTAGAAGATCAAACAGGTGATTATGCCACCGCCAAACTCAAGCACCTGAACAACGAACCCCTTCGTTTCCTGTACGAAAGCACGGGCGAAGTGACGCGGTTCACCGATGCTCAGGATCCCAAACCACGTTCCCGTCTGGAATTCAGTTTCCACCGCCCGGAAACCCTTCAAAAATGGATCAAAGAGGAGAGAACCCTCCGCGCACGTCTGAATGACATTCCAGCCTTGCAGCCCGACGGACTCCGGGATTGTCAGGTCACAGCCATTTCCAATCTGGAACATTCTTTCCGGGAAGGTCGCCCAAAAGCCCTGATCCAAATGGCAACGGGCTCGGGCAAGACCTTTACGGCCATCACATTTATTTACCGACTGCTTAAATTCGCCAAGGCGAAACGGATCCTGTTTTTGGTGGATACTAAAAATCTGGGCGAACAGGCAGATCAGGAATTCCGGCGTTTTGAACCGCAGGACGACAACCGGCTTTTTCCCGAATTGTATGGGGTCACCCGCCTGAGCAGTTCCTTCATTCCGGGCGATAGTCAGGTGTATATCAGCACCATTCAACGCCTCTATTCCATTCTCAAAGGAACCGAGCTCGACGAACGCGAGGAAGAAGACAATCCCAATGAAAAATGGATTCCCAAAGAGCCCCTTCCAGTGGTGTACAGCGAGCGTACGCCCCCTGAGTTTTTTGATTTTATCATCATAGACGAGTGTCACCGAAGCATTTACAACCTCTGGAAACAAGTGCTCGACTATTTCGATGCCTTTCAGATCGGTTTGAGTGCTACGCCCGACAACCGGACTTTTGGCTATTTCAATCAGAATCTGGTCTGCGATTACGGCTACCGGAAAGCGGTGGAAGACGGGGTGCTGGTCCCCTATAATGTATTTGAGATCGTGACGAAAATTACCAAAGAAGGGGCAGCTTTGGAATTGGGAGAATACATCGGCACCCGCGAAAAACAGACCCGGAAACAATTCTGGAATACCCTGTATGAAACCGTGGAGTACAGCGCCAAACAACTGGATAATGATGTGGTGAACATCAATCAGATCCGGCTGATCGTACAGGCGGTACGGGACCAGTTACCTGCCATGTTTCCGGATCGGATCGGGGCGGACGGGGCATTTGAAACGCCCAAAATGCTGGTATTTGCCAAAAGCGACAGCCACGCAGATGATATCATCCAGATCATTCGGGAGGAATTCGCGGAGGAGAACAAGTTTTGCAAGAAGATCACCTACCGCAGCGAGGAGGATCCCAAATCGGTGCTGCAACAATTCCGCAATCAATATTACCCTCGAATAGCTGTTACGGTCGATATGATCGCTACCGGCACCGACATTCGGCCGCTGGAAGTGTTGCTCTTTATGCGCGA
>CANJPT010000141.1 GCA_947476195.1 Lewinellaceae bacterium
ATTGGGGTCATTAGGGGTCATTAGTGGTCATTGGGGTCATTAGGGGTCATTAGTGGTCATTTGGGTCATTAGGTCATTGGGTCATTGGGGTCATTAGTGGTCATTTGGGGCCTTAGGTCATTGGGTCATTGGGTCATTGGGTCATTGGGGTCATTAGGTCATTGGGGTCATTAGGTCATTGGGGGCATTAGTGGTCATTAGGTTATTAGTAGTCATTAGGTAATGACCCCAATGACTTATAATGACCTAATGACCCAAATGACCCCAATGACTTATAATGACCTAATGACCCAAATGACCACTAATGCCCCCTAATGCCCCCAATGCCCCCAATGACCTAATGCCCCCAATGACCTAATGCCCCCAATGACCTAATGACGTTTTCGTTTCTTCCCTTTAACTAACTTCATTTCATGGAGCAAATATCCGGCGCCGCCAAATTTGTCCACGATAAAAAGGATATATCGGGCGTCCACCATAATATTTCGGCAAATAGCCGGGTCGTAATTCAGGTCGCTCATGGTACCTTCCCAAACACGGTCGAAATTAAGTCCAATCAGATTGCCATTTCCATCCAGTGCCGGTGAACCAGAGTTGCCGCCAGTCGTGTGGTTGGTGCCGATGCAGGCCACGGGCAAACGTCCGTCAGTGGTGGCATACTGGCCATAATCCTTTGCTTTCCAAAGTTCGATGAGTTTTTTAGGCACATCAAATTCATAGTCGCCGGGGATATATTTTTCCATTACGCCGTCAAGGTCGGTCTGATATTCGTATTGCATGGCATCACGCGGGGAAAACCCTTTGATCTTGCCATAAGTGATACGCAGGGTGCTGTTTGCATCCGGAAAATTGCGTTTTTCCTTGAAAATCTCCAATTGTGCGGCCATATACTGGCGTTGCAGGAGATTGATCTGTGGCTGCAGTTCCTGGAGTTTTGGTTGCACTTGCCCCGCGTAATAACCTTGAAGAATTCCCCAGAACGTATAAGCGGGGTCGTTTTTCAGAACCTGGTATATCTCTGCAGATTTTTGGGTAGAAAGCAGCGTCATAAATTTTTCGCGGTTGGCAATGATGCTATTTTCGATCAATTTATTTGCCAGTTTTGAGTAACCACCAGCCGCTTTAGCCATTTCTTTTACATCATCGGCACCCCATTCGGCTTTGGTGTTTGCTGCGAACATTTCAAGCATCGCAGCCAACACAACCTTATCTACTTCGGGGTGATAGTTTTTGTAAAAACCTTCCATTGTAGCTTTTATCGCCTCCAATTTGCCTGTGAATACGTATTCACTTTTTGCGTCGTACGAGGTGATCCAGGTGTTTAGATTAGCTGCGGTTGCCAGAATTTCGTTGTTGCGCAGGCATGTTTCCATGTAATAATCGCGTGCTAAGGCATAAGGTTCAATATCCTGATAAAGTTGGCGGAGCCTTGGCAACAGGTTTTTCCAACGGGTATTCCATTCGGGATTTTGCTGGATACGGGTGGAGAATTCGGCTTCATAGGCTTGTTTTTTCTCTAAGGCTTTATAGGTTTTCAGGCCCTGCATTTCGCCCAGCCATTTTTTCCAGCCATTGGCGATGCTGGCATATCGGGATACATAGGCGATTTTTACGGCGGGGTCTTTGCGCATAAAATCGTCCATGATCTTGAGCGCACGATCGCGGATAGAGACCTTGGCGGGGTCTAGGACCTCTCCGGCCTGACGAACGCCGGCTTCTGTAAGGTATTCGTCCGTGCGCCCAGGAAAGCCATACACCATTGTGAAATCCCCCTCATCCGCACCGTCAAGCGAGATCGGCAGGAAGTGCCGGGGGCGATAGGGTAGGTTGTCTTTTGAGTAGGTGGCTGGGTGGTTA
Organism: Lewinellaceae bacterium; assembly: GCA_947476195.1. GTDB lineage: Bacteria > Bacteroidota > Bacteroidia > Chitinophagales > Saprospiraceae > M3007. Next base: position 1,858 of record CANJPT010000141.1, read on the forward strand.
TCTTTGTCAGCATACACCCGAAAAATGGAGAAATCGCCTGTGTGCCTGGGCCAGACCCAGTTGTCTGTGTCTGACCCGAATTTACCGATACTACTTGGCGGTGTGCCTACAAAACGCACATCTTTGAACGTTTGCGTCACAAACAAATAGTATTGGTTTCCAGTATAAAACGGCCTTACATCTACATCTTCCCACTTTTCTTTTTTAGTCGAAAATTTCAGACTGGCAATATTTTTATCAATCTGAGATTGACGGTCGCGTTCACTCATGTTTTCTGTTACGCCTTGCAAAGCAACAATCGTCACGTCCTCCATCCGGGATACAAATAAGGCTGTGACCCCTTCTGCAGGCAATTCGGATGCTCGGTCTTTGGCCCAGTGTCCGTTTTCGAGGTAGTTATTTTCTAAAGTACTTAGCTTTTGGATGGCACTGGAACCGCAGTGGTAGTTGGTAAGCAAAAGACCTTCAGGAGAGATCATTTCACCCGTACAGCCACCATCGAATTGACATATAGCATCTTTTATACTGGGGTTTGCAGGGGAGTATATATCGTCGGCGGAAAGTTTCAAGCCGAGCGACTTCATTTCTTTTTCGTTCTGTTTTTCCAGCAATAAGGGCAACCACATCCCCTGAGCATGGAGGCTTACAGTGATACAAAGGAAGCATAAAAGTGAAAACAGGTTTTTCATGTGCCAGGTCAATTTAATAATTGCAGTGTTAAAAACATTCGAAAATACTACCGTAGAAAAGGCGAAAATAAGCAAGTACATCGTATTAGTATTCCAGCTTTCGAGTCTGAACGACTTTCCTCGCTACCTTTGTCGCTCACACAAGCGCATTATCTACTTATATGGCACGTCAACGCATTTCCCCGATCCTTTTTTTTGTTTTTTTTGCCCTTGCTGCTGGTTGTTTTTTAGACGAAAAGCCACGCAATCTCCCCATTCTTGGTGAGCGCGACGTAACTCCTGGCGGCGATACCCTTTATCCCGTGGTTCCGGCGTTTCAATTTATTGACCAGGACAGCCAGGTTGTCAACAATGCTACTTTCGCTGGCAAGGCCTATGTGGTCGATTTCTTTTTCATCCATTGTCCTACGATCTGCCCCAAAGTAAAAGCCAATGGGTTACGGGTGTATCAAAAATTTAAGGATAATGAGGGTCTTTTGATGCTTTCGCACTCGATCGATACCCGTAATGACACCATTGGAGCGCTAAAACGTCATGCAGAAAAACTTGGTATTGAGTGTAAAAAATGGCATCTGGTAACCGGCGACCACGATGCCATTTATGCTATCGCCGACAATTATTTCAGTGTAGCAAAAGAAGATCCTTCAGCTCCTGGCGGTTTCGATCACTCTGGCCGATTGATTTTGGTCGACAAAAACAGGCACGTACGATCTTTCTGCGATGGTACCAATGCGGAGGATGTGGATCGGTTTATGGAAGATATTGATCGCCTTTTGAAGGAAAAATAATTGATCTGCCAACAAACGTAGCATCCAACAAACTGATGGAAATTAATATTCAAACGCCTGCCTTGCTTTTTCCGGCAGTTTCACTGTTGTTATTGGCCTATACCAACAAGTTTTTGGCGATAGCCAACCTCATTCGAAAGTTGGTGTCCGACTATGAGAAAAAACAAAAGCATGATTTGCTCAAGCAAATCAGAAGTCTTCGCCGCAGATTGATGCTTATCCGTTGGATGCAGGTATGTGGGGTGTCGAGCATGCTGCTTTGCGTAGTCACCATGTACCTGATCTATGAAAACTGTCAGGTTGGCGCCAAGATCCTCTTTGCAGTTAGCTTGTTGCTGATGATCGCTTCGCTGGTGATCACTTTGATAGAAATAGTACTTTCAGCTGGGGCGCTGCGGGTTGTGCTGAAAGATTTGGAAGAGAAGAATAAGAAAGTTTCAAGTTAAAGGTTTCAAGTGAGCTCCGGGCTTGGATCTTTCAACTTGAACCTAATCGCTATTTCTGATACATCTCAAACTTTGCAATCCCCAATCGCTGCAACCAGTGGCAAAACGATACCCGAAGCACTCCAAAGCCGTATTTCATGCTTCGGCTAAAGTTGATGCTGGAGGCTTCGGCAAAGTATTTGGTTGGGCAAGTGACCTCTCCAATATCAAACCCAGCATACACGATCTGGGAAAGCATTTCATTGTCAAATACAAAATCATCTGAATTCTGGTTGAATCTGATGCCCTGCAATACTTCACGGCTGAATGCCCGATATCCGGTGTGATATTCTGATAACTTATAGTTTATCAAGGTATTTTGCACAAAGGTCAGGAAGCGATTGGCGATATACTTGTACATAGGCATGCCACCTTTGCGTGCGCCCATGCCCAGGATACGTGAGCCAAGTACCACCGGGTAAAGATCCTCTCCGATGATATTGACCATGCTCGGGATGAGTTTTGGGGTGTACTGGTAATCTGGGTGTAGCATGATGACGATGTCTGCACCGATTTCGATTGCCTTGTTATAGAGCGATTTTTGGTTGCCGCCGTACCCGGTATTCTTTTCATGCACAATCACATGCTGGATGCCCAGCGACAGTGCAAGTGCGGCAGTATTGTCCAGGCTATGGTCGTCGCAGAGAATGACTTCGTCTACCAGATCGAAAGGTATTTCCCGGTAGGTTTTTTCGAGGGTAAGTGCGGCGTTATAGGCCGGAAGCACTACGACCACTTTTTTGCTTTTGTACATCTAGAAGTTCGTAAACCGCCAATAGGTGTCGGTTGTGAATGTTGGGCAATTGTGATGTTATTTTTTTTGAAAGCGCAAAAATTCAAAATTCACGCCACTTTTGGGTGATTTTTTGAAAGAAAACACTCGTCAAACATAAAATGCTTTGTTTTTCAACACCTTAATTTGTGTCAGTACGGTGAAGAACAATAAAATCCCACCAATAATCGGGACATTATAGTTTTCCAGAAAATACATTGCTGGTCGGCCAATAAAGGTTTCATTGGAAAGGCAAAGTGCAACAATCGATAAAATAAATAGGGCCACGACAGCTATTGTCGAAATTTTGTTTTTTATGGTGTGGCAAATAAAGAAAAAAGCTGGGAGCGTAAAAATGTAATTTGCCTTCCACGACACAGGTGTCAATACAGGAATCATGGTTAAAACGAGCAAAAACGAATGAAATACAAAGTCTCTGTTAGCACTTTTCAACAACCCTGAAAACAAAAAAAGATAGGTTGCGGACAGAAACCCGATGATAAAAAGTTGAATATAATTAATGGTTGAATAGGGTAGGTCGATGATAGGAGCGGTGTTGTTTACTTCCAAATTCTCTTTGGAAAACATCCGGATCAGGCCTGCAATCAGCGATTGATTTCTGTGCACAATACTCTGTTTTACCGAAGCAATCTCAGTATACCAATGTTTATAATAATCAATCGTTTGTTGAACACCAAAAATCAGCAGACAAAGGACAAAAGTAAGGCCAATACCCAGCAAAACATATATGATACTGCTCCATTTTCTGAATAAAATAGCCACCGGAAGTAGGAGAATATTGTATACTTTAGCTCCAATAGACAAACCTAACAACACAGAAGAAAGCCCCGTTTTCCGGTCGTCTATATGCTGAATATAGTAACAACACGCCGCTAACATCACAACATTAATCTGCAAGTACATGATGTTGTCCATGAAAGAACGACAACTCAGAAACAAGGCCAACAAGTAATAAGGGCTAACTAAAACCGCTGTTAATAACTCCTTGTAGGTGTATCGTTTTTTGTTCAGGACTTCAAGGCAGGATTTTATACTAAAGAAAAAGCAAAAGAAAATAATCCCCATCCATAAAACACGGACAAAAATAAAACTGAAGTTATGGACGATAGCCAGCGGAATCGAAATAATACTGAAGGCCGGCGGCCACGTATTGAGTACATCGCTATAGATATCATTCTGATTCAGGACCAAATTGCCTGCATTTACATAGCCAATAAAATCACCCTTCTCCTTTACCTTCAGCAAAGCAAAAATCAGGAGCAGTAAATAAATTAGGTTCAATAGAACCCTATTCCGCTTTTGGGCAGGTGACATGGCTGGCTTTATTTAGTCGTTTGTGTTGGTTTTTTTGAGGACAGGTTGTCTTGCCTTGAAATAGGTTTACCTTTTTGGGGCAAAAGAGTCTAAAAGAAAGCTAACAGCAACCGAATCATTGTCAAGTCGACAAAACCTCATACCACCAGGTTGATCATCCTGCCGGGCACAAATACCACCTTTTTGGGCGTATTCCCTTCCAGCCACTTTTGCACCAGTTCCAGATCCAGGGTTGCCTTTTCAGCTTCGGCAGCGGTGATCCCGGCGGGCAGTTCTATGTTAGCTCGAAGTTTTCCGTTGATCTGAATCGGATAATTGATGGTGTCCGTTTTGAGGTGCTCTTCGTTGTGAACCGGCCATGCAGCATCACATACCGTGTTGATATGTCCAAGCCGATGCCAAAGTTCTTCCGCGATATGTGGGCCAAATGGCGCGATCAGGATAGCCAATGGCTCAAGTACTGCACGTTTGGAACACTTCAGGTTGCGAAGCTCATTGGTTGCGATCATGAAGTGACTGACGCAGGTGTTCATGCTCATGCGCTCAATGTCGTCGGTCACTTTTTTGATACAGGTGTGCAGGATGCGTAATTCATCGCGGGAAGGCGCCTCATCAGTTACCACAAAGCTTTCCCCATCAAAAAACATACTCCAGAATTTGCGTAAAAAACCGCTTACGCCGGTGATTCCCTTAGTATTCCAAGGCTTCGCATCGGTGATCGGACCCAAAAACATTTCGAACATCCGGAAACAATCCGTTCCGTGCTCGGCAATAATGTCGTCCGGATTGACCACGTTGAACTTGGATTTAGACATTTTCTCTACTTCCCAGGAACAGGTGTACTTTCCTTCCGTATCAAGTTTGAAATTTGCACGGGCAAACTGTGGTGTTGCACGGGCTTTTTCGAGTATCAGTACATCATTGTCCACAATATTAACATCCACGTGCAGTTTCGTCACCGAATCCGGGCTGTACTTGTGCAACAGATTGTGGGAAACAAACAGTTGTTCACCAACTGGTTTTTCCACGTTAACGATGAAACCAGAATGGCTTTTAAGCGCATTGCGTACTTTTTCGGCAATAAGTTCAGGGTGATTGATCTGGTCGATCAATTCTTCTGTGTACAAGATCATCAGGCGCTTGCCATCCTCCAAAGCGGTGCTTCGGATACGCTCAATTTTGTCAAGCTGCTTGATGGAAGTGACCTCTATGACCAGGTTATTGCTTGCAAACGCGAAGTCATATTTGATCTCTTCTTCAAATTCAGCCCCTGAAATTTCTATGGGCCCATCCTCATCAAAGTATGGCTTGAGTACTTTGATCCATAAATATTCTTCAAAAAAACGCTCCTTGGCGCGATACACGAAGTTGGAACGCCCCTGGATCATTCCTTGATTCACCAGTTTTTGAGCAAATTCCCGGTGTGGAACCAGACCGAGATCATATAAAAAGTGGTTCCAGAAACGGCTATATAACAAGTGCCCTACGGCATGCTCCGAACCGCCGAGGTAAAAATCGACCTTCTGCCAATAATCCATGGCCACTTTTGAGCAAAACGCCTGCTCGTTTTGAGGATCCATATAGCGGTAAAAATACCAGGAAGATCCTGCCCAGCCGGGCATCGTGGAGTGTTCGTACTTCCAGCCTTTGGCGCGGGCAAGGGGTGGCTCGCCGGTCTCGGTGGGCAAATATTTGTCTACGGAAGGCAGCAATAGCGGCAGTTCATTTTCATCGATCATGTACGGAACGCCGTCCTCCCAAAGTGCCGGTACCGGTTCGCCCCAGTAGCGTTGCCGGCTAAAAACGGCATTCCGGAGCTTATATTGGGTCTTTCCGCGTCCGATTCCCTTAATTTCAAACCATTGAATCAGGACAGGTACTGCCTCTGCATACGTCATGCCATCGATCAGCCCTGAATTGATATACTGGCCTTCCTTGCTCGGATCGGCCGCTTTGTCCAGGTCTTTTTGGCTGTCCAAAATGGCTACGACAGGGAGCTTGAACTCCTGCGCAAAATTCCAGTCGCGCTGGTCGCCGGAAGGAACGGCCATGACAGCTCCTGTTCCATACCCTGCCAGTACATAATCAGCGATCCAGATGGGTACACGTGCTCCATTGGCTGGGTTAAGGGCATAAGATCCCGTAAAAACGCCGGTGGCTTTACGAGTATCTGCCATCCGTTCGATTTCAGTACGCCCGGAGGTCCATTTGATATAAGCTTCTACTTCTGTAGATTGCTCAGGGGTAGTAAGGGTCTTGACCAGGTCTAATTCTGGGGCAATGACCATAAACGTAACACCGTAAACGGTATCTACCCTCGTAGTAAAAACTTCGATAAAGCCCCCCCCAGCCCCCCCATTATGGGGGAGAACCTCAAATTTAACCGAAGCGCCCACTGATTTCCCGATCCAGTTGCGTTGCTGTTCCTTGATAGATTCTGGCCAGTCTATCGTATTCAGGCCTTCGAGCAGTCTGTCGGCGTATGCAGTGATACGCATGACCCACTGTTTCATGAGTTTGCGCTCCACCGGGTGGCCGCCCCGTTCGCTTACGCCGTCTTTGACCTCATCATTGGAAAGTACCGAGCCAAGGGTTGCACACCAATTTACATATTCTTCACCGGGGAAGGTAATCCGATATTTGAGCAGGAAAAGTTGCTGCTTTTGTTTGCTCCAGGAATTCCACTGGGCAGCAGTGATGGAAGGGGTATCGTCATCGCATATAGCGCGAATACCCGCATTGCCCGATTGGACAAAATGTTGTTCAAGCCCACGGATCGGGAGTGCCTTATCAGCGGCCAGGTCGTAATAATGGTTGAACAGTTGGATAAAGATCCACTGGGTCCATTTGTAAAAAGCCGGGGAAGAGGTTTGTACCTCCCGGCTCCAGTCAAAGGAAAATCCCAAATTGGCGAACTGCTCCCGATACCTGGTCAGATTCTGTTCGGTGGTGACTGCCGGGTGCTGCCCGGTTTGAATGGCATATTGCTCCGCAGGCAGACCAAAAGAATCGAATCCCATGGGATGCAGCACATTGAAACCACGCAGCCGCTTGTAGCGCGCGAGGATGTCGGACGCAATGTAGCCCAATGGGTGACCCACGTGCAGCCCGGCTCCGCTAGGGTAGGGGAACATATCAAGGATGTAATACTTGGGTTTAGTTCCTTGATTATCAACTTTATAAGTGCTGTTTTCAATCCACCACTTTCGCCAGTTTGGCTCAATTTCGCTCGGTCTGTATTCCACGATACAAGAAGGTTTTATTTTGCTGAGCGGCGAAATTACGGCTTTTGGTGAAATTTTTCCGCCGCGTCAGGTGTTCCTTCTAGCAAGGCAAGGTATCTTTCATGCCGCGCTAGGGTCTTTTTTTAACACAACGGAACTCCAGCAGGGTTTCAGACCATGGAACAATGCTTCTGGATGGACTTTGTTCAATTGGAGTTTGGACGTTAAGGTTTGTAACTATCCAGCTGCCTTCGGCGGCTAAGATATTTTGATGAATTGCTGATTTAATGTAAGGCACCAAGGAAGTTCTGCCATACCCAAAACCAGTTCTTTGAGCCTTCTGATTTGAAGTAACTCATCCGCGTCAGTTTAAGCGCTTTTTTAGAAAGGCTTGTTAGGCCCAACTTGTTCAGAACCACACTACTGGACATTTTTGTTTTGCTCAAAGACCTATAAGGTTTCCAAAAACCTTATAGGTATCGATTTTATAAAATGTCCAGTAGTATGCTGGCGAAGTATTTATAGCGATTTTTTTACTAAAATTTTTTATACACATGCATCATTTTCATCCACCCAATGTTTTTCGTGTACTATCCATTGTTTTTATTACCTTCGAGACCCAAATAGTACACGCTTCTGATCATTTC
>CANJPT010000142.1 GCA_947476195.1 Lewinellaceae bacterium
AATTATAGTAGCGGGTGCCGAATATTGAATTCCGTCAATGGGATAAGTTTCTCCTTTACAAAGGCCAATTACATGAATACCCGTATTAAAAGCATTGAGCGTTAGACTATAATGGATGATTGTATCACAGCCATTTAGGCTTGTTACTGTATCAGTGACCATTTTAGGTGCATAATAGGCCGTTCCAGCAATGTTGTATGACCTATTAGGACAAAGGGGAATTGTTTTAAGAATGACCGGCACTGCGTTAGGCATAAATGACTGCCCTAACAAATTGAGTGGAAGTGGGGAAATCTTCAGGGGCGATGCTTGAACACCAGGTGCTTCCATGGTTGCAACGACTGGATTGCCTGCTACAAAATCTAAGGACAAAATATTGGCATCTTTGGAACACGTGCCATTGATGTGACCCTCGAAGTCGGTTTTTACAATCAGCATATCGCTACTGCTGTTTCCACTGCTACTTCGCGTATCCCCAACAGCGATAAAACCTCCATCTGCCGTTTGAACGGCTTTCAACAGTCGGTCAGAAGCATTACCACCATAATTGTAAGACCATAGCAGGTTGCCATTTGCATCAATTTTGGCAAGTAAAGCATCTGCTTGCGTAGTGTTGAAGTTATCGTAAGGAACTAACAGGAAACCACCATCATCCACTTTTTCAATGCGACCACGGATATTGTCATTCGCACGATAATAAACTTTTGACCAGATGACTTGCCCTGAAGTACGGTTGATTTTTTGGACCCAGGCTTCAATATCGGTACCCGTAGAGGCCGACCAGGTGTGATCGGCTATCAACAGGTTGCCGTCTTGTGTAGGCTGTTGATAATAAAGGGCTTCGGGTCCGCTTCCTGCAAATGCTTTCGAACTCAATACATTACCAGTGAAAAGGTCAATACGTACAAAAACACCTTCTGCATCTGCACCTCCACTTGCGTAAATGATATTTCCATCAATATAACTGGAAAGGAACAAATTACCTACGCTGGTTTTATAGGTACGACTCCAAATCATGTTGCCATTTTGATCAAAACGGAGAAATACCGAACGTGAAGCTGTGCCTGTAGAAAGTATCGAGTATCCAGAAACTACAAATCCTCCATCTTCAACAGGTACTATCCCACGTGCAACCTCGTTATGGTCCGCATCACCTATGGTTTTGCTCCAAAGCACTAAACCTGAAGCATTCACTTTTACCAGAAAAATATCAGCATCGCCTGTGCCAAAACTGGAAGTTTCACCAACGGCCAAAAATCCACCATCGTTCGTCGCTATGACACAATTGAAAGCATCTGACTGACCAGCACCAAAGCGCTTTTGCCAGATGGCATTGCCTGAAGCATCAAGATGAACCAATAATGCGTCTTGATTTCCGTTGGTACTCGTCACGATGCCTGATATCACATATCCATTAGAAGCTTCCGTGACCCACGTAGCCGACTCATTGCCGGAACCTCCAAAAGTCTTTTGAAATGTGGTTTGACTAAAAACCAATGAGACCTGTAGGAATAAACCCCAAACAAGCAGTTTTCTAATACGCTTTGCTGCCATGACTATAAAATCTGACTAATTGAAATACAATTGATATTCATCCCCCAGCTTAAGTTTTTAAATCTTCCGCTTAAATTTAAAATGGAAAAGGAAAATTCTCACACAAGTCCTGGGAAGATGCCTTAATCACTTGTTTCCCTCAAATGTACTCTAGCCGACTAATTAGCACTTAGAAAAATTTAAAATTGTCCTAAAAACGCAGTTTTTTTCGATGAACGTACCCATTTATAGGTAAGCTTGGATCAAAACTGTCGGCCATTTGTCTTATAAATCAATCAGATACCATTTTTAAGGTATTTGCAAAATGATTATCACGCTCCATCCAGGTATCGCTTATTCAGCCCATCGTAATGGTCGATGCGCCTATCCCGAAAAAATGGCCAGATACGGCGTACTACTTCGGAACGACGCATGTCCAACTCAAAAACTATATTTTCTTCCTGGTCCGGACTCGCCTGTAGTAACACCTCGCCTTGAGGGCCAGCCACAAAACTCTGTCCCCAGAATTGTATCCCTCCAGTCACTCCAGTCCAGTCTGGCTCATGCCCTACCCTATTTACGGCAATAACTGGCAACCCGTTTGCCACCGCATGCCCCCTTTGAATGGTAAACCAAGCATCATGCTGCCGGCTTTTTTCATCCTGTAGATCTGAACTTTCCCAGCCAATGGCCGTCGGGTAGATCAGCATTTCAGCACCGGCCAGGGCCATAAGCCTTGCAGCTTCCGGATACCATTGATCCCAGCATACCAATACTCCAAGTTTTCCTACTGAGGTTTGAATCGGATTAAAGCCCAGATCACCCGGGGTGAAATAAAATTTTTCATAGTAGGCCGGATCATCCGGAATATGCATTTTGCGATATTTTCCCGCAATACTGCCATCTTTTTCAAATACAACCGCTGTATTGTGGTAAAGCCCGGGAGCACGTTTTTCAAAAAGAGAAGTCACCAATACCAGGCCGTTTTTTTTTGCAGCAGCCGCAAATATCTCGGTATCTGGCCCCGGAATTGGTTCGGCCAGATCAAACATTTCGGTTTCCTCTGCCTGACAAAAATAAATACCACAATGAAGCTCTTGCAAGACCACCAGGACTGCACCTTTTGCAGCACATTCGGCAATACCTGCCAGTGACTTAGCTATATTGGCTTGCTTATCTGAGGAGCAAGATTGTTGAACAAAACCAACTTTCATATCAAACGATGCTTGTAATTATACGATTTAAACCAAATTGACCACATTCGCAGGGTATTGCATGGTAACACAGTGCAGTGAGCCATGTTGCAAAATTAACGGTCTGCAATCAATACCGATGATCTCCCGGTCTGGAAACAGGGCTTTAAAAATGTGAAGTGCCTCCTCATCCTGCGGTACATCATACGTCGGAACCAATACCGCACCATTAATAATAAGGAAATTGGCATAAGTAGAGGGCAGACGGTTTCCCGCTTCATCAAAACAAGCCTTAGGCCAAGGCAATGGAACAAGACGATAAGGTGTTCCGGTAAGTGTCTTAAATTGACTTAATTCAGCCTCCATCTTTTGAAGTGCATCATAATGTTCATCTGAAGGATCGGAGCATTTAACGTAGGCTATGGTATCTGCAGCACAAAATCGGGCGAGCGTATCAATGTGTGAATCGGTATCGTCTCCAGCTAGATACCCGTGGTTGAGCCAAAGTACCTGTTTTAAGCCAAAGCAATGGATAAGGTATGCTTCAATCTCTCCTTTAGACAGATGAGGGTTTCGGTTTGGCGAAAGCAAACATTCGCTGGTAGTGAGCAAGGTGCCTTGTCCATCGCTTTCTAGTGCGCCCCCTTCCAATACGATACCACCGTGTCGGAGCTCTGCATTGAATACGCCTTTTTCATATAGGTGTCGCGTGAGGAGATTATCCTTGTCTGAAGGAAACTTCAGCCCCCAGCCATTAAAAACAAAATCCAGTATGACGGCCTTACCATTTTCTTCAATGGTGATACCACCATGGTCACGGGCCCAGGTATCGTTACTGGCAGATTTTACCAAATGAAAATTCGAATTGTTATCCACCTCCAGCAAGCTTCTGGTTTCATCTACCTCCGGACTAAGGATTAAAACCGGTTGATACTGGCTGATCGTTTGGGCGATTTTTACAAAACAAGGCATTACTTCAGGAAGAATCTCTGCCCAATCGGTGTCTTTGTGCGGAAAAGTAAGTTGCACGGCACTCTGGGGTTCCCATTCAGCCGGGAGTCGGCACAATGAAGTTTTTTCAATCATTTGCTTTTAAATTAGGCGCAAAAATAAGAAAAGTAAGGTGGACAGTCTGGTTGAAATGGTGGATTTCAAAACCACAGCGTCTATTTTCTAATGACAATCTAATTTGGATTTTCAGGTTTTATAAAAATTTTAAAAAAGTGCTTGTTTCTAAAACTTCCAAAATACTACCTTCGCCACATCTTAGTGTTCACCACACACACTGAGGTGCTGCACCAAAAACCACCCGCCCTGCCAGATTCAACCGCGTTGTTCGAAATACTTTTTGCATCCCCATGCAAACCGAACCCTATTTGCGGCTTTCATCATTTTGTGGCATAGTATCATTTCACTAAACTAAACTCATTAACGTATGAAGTTTTTGAATTCTCTAACCAAGGGCGGGTTACTTGTAGCAATTTTGCTACTTAGTAACTTTGCTATGGCTCAACGCACCATTAAGGGCAAAGTCACGGACGCTGAATCCAGTGATGCACTTATTGGAGCTTCTGTTTCTGTGGTCGGCACTACCCGTGGCGCGACAACAGACATTAATGGCAGCTACTCACTTGAGGTGCCTGCTGGTTCTACCCAGATTCGTGTTGCTTTTACAGGCTACGTCGAACAAGTAGTTACCATCGGTGCTTCCAATGTAGTTGACGTTACTTTAAAATCAGGTTCTGTATTAGACGAAGTAGTCGTTATCGGCTATGGCACGGCTAAAAAATCAGACTTGACTGGCTCTGTTGGCTCTGTAAATGAGAAAAATTTCAACAAAGGCCTGGTTACTGCTCCTGATCAACTTATTCAGGGTAAAATTGCTGGTGTTCAGGTGTTGAACAATAGCGGTCAACCTGGTGGAGCTACAACGGTGAGAATCCGTGGTAACTCTTCTATCCGTTCTGGAAACCAACCACTTTATGTAGTGGACGGAATTCAACAGCCTGGTTCTTCTACTAAACCGGGTGCCAACTCTGGCGGCTTGGGTTCTACAGCTGGCTCTAACCCACTGAACTACCTGAACCCGGGTGACGTGGAGTCTATCGAAGTGTTGAAAGACGCTTCTGCTACAGCCATCTACGGCTCACGTGGCGCCAATGGCGTGATTTTGATCACGACAAAAAGGGCTAAAACAGGTGCACCTTCGATTGATTTCAACACCTACGTTGGTGGAAGTAGCATCTTGAAAAATTACGATGTACTTACAGGTGATGAGTACCGCGCTGCACTTACAAGCTATGGTCTTACCACTGGTGACTACGGCTCGAGTGTTAATGCCATGGATGAAATCCTGAGAACAGGTATTGTACAAAATCACGGAGTCACCATCAGCGGTGGAAGTGATGCAGGCAATTACCGGATCGGACTCGGATACCAGAAACAAGATGGTATTATCAAAGGAAATGATTACCGTCGACTCAGTGCCAACATCCGTGGTAGCTACAAATTCCTTGAAAGTAAAAGACTCGGATTGGACTTCGGTGTTATTACTACACAGAATAAAGAAAACGCAGCTTCTGTTGCGACCAATTCAGGCTTCCAGGGCAGCTTAATTGCTGCTGCGCTTCAGTGGAACCCAACACACCCGTTGTATAACGAGGACGGATCCCCTGTGATCACTCCGCAATTTGGCAACACTTCGCTGAACCCAGTTGCACTCATTGACGCATATGACGACAAAGCAAACACACTAGATATTTTGGCCAGCATCGCGCCATCTTATAAACTTACAGACAACCTTACCTACAAATTTGAGTACAGTGTGTACCATGGTGTGGGTGATCGCAGAACACAATTGGCCAACTGGATCAACATTCAGGGAATCCAAGACCGCGGTTTGGCAGGCATCAATCAGTTAAAGCAAACCAACCAGATTCTGACCCACACGTTGAATTACGTGACCACTTTTGGCTCTGATATCAGCTTAAATGCTACAGCAGGTTATGAGTACCAAAATCGCTCAACCAATGGCTTTGGTGTTTCAGGTCAGGACTTCCTGATTGACAATTTTGACTACACCAACATTCTGCAAAATACCTCACAGGGTACCCGCAGCATTTATGCTTTTGCTGATCCAAACTCTTACCTGCAGTCTTATTTTGTACGTGGTCTTTTAAACATTAAAGACAAGTACCTTTTGAATGCAACGCTTCGTGCTGATGGATCGAGCAAATTCGGTTCAAATAACAAATATGGCTATTTCCCTGCCATTGGTGCTGCCTGGAATATTAAAAATGAAAGCTTCATGGAAGATGGTGCTTTCGACAACCTGAAACTTCGCGCAAGCTGGGGCCAAACGGGTAACTCTGAGTTCCCAGCTGGTGCTTCACAGGATCGCTATGGCTTTGGACAAGGTACTATCGGCCTCGAAAACGTAGCCAACCCGGATTTGAAATGGGAAACAAGCACAACCCTCAATGTGGGTGTTGATTTTGGTTTCATGAAAAACAAGATCAATGGTACTGTTGACGTTTTCACTAAGAAAACAGAAGACCTGTTGTTCCAATTCCCGACCATTCAACCTGCACCTGCTGGTTTCTACTGGGTCAATCTCCCAGGAAACGTGACCAACTCAGGGGTTGAAATAGCCCTGAATGCAATGTTGGCTGATAATGAAAAGTTTAGCTGGAACTTAGGCGCAAATGTTACGCTTCAGAAAAACCAATTGAACGACTACAATGGCCCAGCAATTTTCTACGGTGAATTGTTCGGACAAGGAAGTTCAGGAGCTACCAGCCAACTGCTTGCCAGTGGACACCCACTTAACTCTTTCTACCTTCGTCAATATGAAGGCCTTAATGCAAGTGGACAAGGTGTATACACAAATGAGGAAGAACTCGCATTCGTAGGTGACCCAAATCCAGATGTTTTGGTTGGTATTTCAACTACCCTGAGCTATGACAAATTGACTTTCGACATGAACTTCAATGGCGCTTATGGCTACGATATCTTTAACAACACTAAAATGTCTGTGTTGCCAATCACAAACTTAGGCACTCGTAACATTGATGCCAGCCTGATTGGTGGAAGTGTTCTGGAATCTACTTCAAACGCGATCAAAGGTTCTTCACGCTACCTTGAAAGTGGAAACTACCTTAAGTTAGCTAACACCAGACTTTCCTACAACTTAGGTAATATCTGCAAAGCTGTTAAAAATGCTAGCATCTACGTTCAGGGTACAAACTTATTGGTTATCACCAATTACTCCGGATTCGATCCTGAAGTAAATACTGTGAACGTCAAAGACGGTCTGCCTTCTGCCGGTATTGAATACATTCCATACCCATCAGCTCGCACGTTTATTCTTGGCGCAAACTTCTCTTTCTAACATAAAAACGTACTACATTATGAAGTTTAAAACACTTTCCCTCATGTTTCTTCTATCTACAGGAATTTTTTCCTGCACGAATTTAGAAGAAACGCTCAATGAGGACCTAACTAAAACATCGGCTGAGGAATTCCTTAATGCCAATACCGATGTAAATGCCTTACTTAAAGGCTGCTATGATGGTCTTCGCGGTCCATTCCAGGATCAAGCTAATTTCTGGGCAGCTGAGCAGCACACCACAGATGAAACACTCGGGCCGACCCGTGGTGGCGACTGGGATGACAATGGAATTTGGCGCGTTTTGCACAACCATACCTGGACTGCAGACCACTCGTTCCTGTCCGCCACTTTCAATCAGCTCTTGCAAGTGGTGTTTTCAACCACTAACTTATTGAATTTTAACGCTTCACCTCAGCAAAAGGCAGAAGCTCGATACTTACGCGCATTTATCATGTTCTCCGTAGCTGATGGCTGGAACCAGGTTCCTTACCGTCAGCCTGGTGAAAACCTGCTGAACGCTCCAAATGTTTTGAAAGGAGCTGAAGCACTTGACTTTGTGATCAGCGAATTGAACGCAATCATGGGTGATCTGCCTGATGGACCAGCAAACCGCGCAAACAAAAATGGAGCAAAAGGTCTTTTGATGAGGGCTTACCTGAATAAAGGTACGTTCGCTGATCGGGCTAATCCTTCATTCCCTAAAGCGGACATGGACCAAGTTATTGCCTTGGCTGACCAAATCATCGGCACCAATAAATACAGCTTGGACGACAATTACTTCGACAACTTTGCACCAAACAACGACCAGGTTTCTTCTGAAAATATCTGGACAGCTGAAAACATAGGTGGTTCAAGTAGTGGTAACGTGCGTTCACGTTGGTTCTGCACCCTGCACTACAACCAAAATCCTTCCGGCTGGAATGGTTTTACTACACTCAGCGATTTATATGATTCCTTTGAAGGTTCTGACGTTCGTAAAAAGGCAAGTTATGCAGGTATGACGGATATTTCCGGTATCAATGCAGGTTTCCTGATTGGCCAACAAAAAGACCAAAACGGAGTCGAACTCGACGACCGTAAAGGCAATAAACTTGCCTACACCCGCGAAGTGGCTGCAATTGAAACTGGTAATAACCTTGAAGTTACTGGTATCCGTGTTATCAAGTACCCAATCGACTACAACGGTGGCGACAATGCTGACAACGATTATGTGTACCTCCGCTATGCAGACGTACTCCTGATGAAAGCAGAAGCTCAGATGCGCAACGGCGATGCAGGTCTGGCACTGACCATTGTAAACGACCTTCGCACTAAGCGTGGTGCTACAGCATTGGCATCCTTGAATGCCGATAACCTGTTGGCAGAAAGAGGCCGTGAGTTATACTGGGAAGGTAACCGCCGTACGGATATGATTCGTTTTGGCAAATTCTTAGCACCGTTCCAGGAAAAACCAAACACTTCTGGCCCAGAGCGTCTTCTTTTCCCAATTCCAGCTGCAGCTTTGGCTGTTAACCCGAATTTGGAGCAGAACGCAGGCTACTAGTAGTCTTTTTGTCTAGATAAATCAAATTTGAAAGAGGCCGTTTCACTAGTTATATTGTGATTCGGCCTCTTTTTTTGCCTATAATACAATACAAATCCTTTCATTGAGTTTGTTGCGGCGACGCTTAAGTGTCGCATCAATTCAGATGGAGGGTATTTACTTAGCTCCTATTCTGATTGAATCAAACCGTTCAATTTTCTTCCATGCGACAATTTGTCCTCTTGATATACTCGTTGTTAATTTTTTCATTTTGCACAACCAATACATCAAAAAAAACATTATTTGAAGAAGTTCCTGCTGAAAAATCAGGTGTAGACTTCATAAATAAGGTAGAGAACACCGAAGAGTTCAATATTTTTAACTACCGTAATTTTTACAATGGTGGCGGTGTTGCGATTGGCGACCTCAACAATGACGGTTTACCGGAAGTGTTTTTTACTTCCAACATGGGTGACAACAAACTGTACCTCAACAAAGGCAATTTTATATTTGAAGATATTACAGATAAAGCTGGCGTCGCTGGTACTAAGTTTTGGAGTACTGGCGTATCTATTGTAGATATTAACGCAGATGGTTACTTAGATATTTATGTCTGCAATGCTGGATATAAAAAAGGAGAAAAGCCTGAAAATGAGCTATTTATCAATAACGGAGACCTCACATTTACCGAAAAAGCCGCTGAATACGGACTCAACGAAGATGGCTACACGACCCACGCAGCATTCTTTGACTATGACCTGGACGGTGACCTAGACTGCTATATTTTAAATAACAGTTTTATGCCCGTGAATACGCTGGATTACAGCAACAATCGGGAACTATATGCAAAAGACTGGCCGGTAAAAGACTTTTTGAAAGGTGGCGGCGATAAATTACTCCGAAATGATGGCGGAAAATTCACAGACGTTTCCAAACAATCCGGCATCTATGGTAGCCTAATTGGTTTTGGATTGGGCGTCACAGTTGGAGATGTAAACGGCGACCACTG
>CANJPT010000143.1 GCA_947476195.1 Lewinellaceae bacterium
CAAACGTTACAACACCTATTATATTTTCAAATAATATGATGCCTGAAAACAAGTCATACTATGACCTCATTTCACAAATCGAAAGGTTAGTAGAAGTCGGGCGAAACAAGGCTGTAATTGCCGTTAATCAGGTTATGGTAGCGACCTATTGGGCGGTTGGGCGGCACATTGTTGAATATGAGCAAAAAGGCAATGAAAAAGCAGAGTATGGTTCGCAGCTGCTAAAAAGACTATCCAGCGACTTGAGCATTAGATTGGGTAACGGGTATAGCCACTCCAACCTCAATTACATGAGGATGTTTTTTCAGGCGCATCCTATTTTGGAGACGGTGTCTCCAAAATTGAGTTGGGGACACTGGTTCGAGATTTTGAAAATTTCTGACCCTCTAGAACGCTCATTTTACCAAAAGCAGACAGAGCATGAAGGTTGGGGAGTCAGAGAACTCAAAAGACAGAAAAAGAGTATGCTTTTTCATCGGCTGGCAGCGACTAAGGATAAAGAAGGCATCCTTAAATTGGCAAAAGATGGTCAATTAGTAGAAATCCCTGCGGATTTGATACGCGATCCTTACATCTTAGAGTTCTTAAAGATACCTGAACCGATAATTTGGCATGAAAAAGACCTGGAAAAGAGGCTGATTGAGCAGTTACAAGAATTTCTGTTAGAATTAGGAAAAGGGTTTACCTATGTTGGAAAGCAATATAAAATTCATGTAGAAGGCAGGTTTTTTCGAGTAGATTTAGTATTTTACCACAGGATTTTGAAATGCTTTGTGCTAATTGATTTGAAAAAGAACGAGGTGGAGCATGGAGATATTGGACAGATGAATTTCTACCTGAATTACTTTCGGGAAGAAGAAAATACGGAAGGTGATAATGATCCAATCGGGATAATTTTAGCCCGCGAAAAAAGTGAATTGGTAGTACGTTATGCTACTACTAATATAAATGCAAATCTTTTTGTCGCCAAATATCAACTGTATTTACCAAAAAGGGATGAGTTGGAGCAGAAGCTTCGGGCAATTATGGAAGACGATGACATTTTACAACTGCCTGAATAACGGTAAGTAAAATAATAAAATGGTGCTAACTATGGCTTCCCTGCCAACCGCCCGCTAAGCACGGCGGTTTGGCAGGGAAGCCCACGTTAAAGCCAACTGCAAGCAAACATTAAATTGTGTCAGCAAGAGTATTTTTCCTCTGTATCTTTTTCATGGATTTTCCCTCCCTGATCCATTCTCAATGTAGCCCTCCTCCAGGTGCTGTGTTAGCTAACCCTAATGTCATTTACTATGCTGGTGGCAATTGTGTCTTTTATGACTCCTTGTGCAACCCTTTGCTTAGTGTACCAGCTAGCGAAGCAATCTGGTCCTGCTCACCTGCAAAATCCAGATGGGTTTTAGTCACGCCATTAAATGGAGGTTATTACGAATTTCCTAACTACACTTCTACCGCGCCTAGCATCAATTCCAATCAATATTTACAACCTTTTTGGAGCTGCGATACCATTTATAATGAGCTTTTGTTGCTCTCAGGGGTAAATAGCAGTGCGAACCTCATGTTTAAGCCCGCTCAGATTTTGTCTGTCAAAAATTACAACTACAACAAAATCTTTGTACAAGGGGTGGATTATGCACTAAACAACCGGACCATCACCCAGTTAAGCCCTTCTGTTTCGCAGACTTATATGGCTCAAATGGGCGGCGGACTTTTAAATACCCAGCATAGCTCCTGGACGAATGTTACTTACATTCCCGACCGCAGCGCTTGGAATATGAACCCAAATTTTGAATATATGGGCGCGCAATTGCCGAATACAATGGTCAAGTTGACCTCGCAACAGCCCTTGGTCATTCAAGCCCTTGGTATGAGCCTAACCGCCGGACTCAATGTAAGTGGTTTTGCAGGTGACCTCAATCATTTTACGCCTACAACGCCCTATATGCACAGCTACATTGATCTGTTCAGTCAGGAGCTACAACAGAGATTTGGAACAAGTATCACCACTTACAACAGTTCTTGTGGTGGGAAAACAGCAGCCTGGGCAGACCAGTACTGCACAGCTATGGTGAATCCCAACAACCCAGATCTGGTGATAATTGATATGGGCATGAACGACATATGGGGCACTTCCAATGCCGCATTTAGGGCAAGCATTCAGTCCTGCATGACCAAGATTAAAAGTGCCTGTCCTCAGGTTGAATTTATCCTGTTGAGCAATATGTTTCCTGATGTTGCCAGCCCCGGCGCGCCTTCGAATGGAGATGACTTGATGTATGGATTTTTAGATCAATTGAAATCATTGGAATCTCCAGGGGTAGTTTGCCTGGACATGACCACCGTGAGTGACAGCATTTACAATAGAAAAGGAGCAGTTCACTGCACTTCAAATTCCCTGCACCCCAATGACTATATGGCTCGCTGGTATGCTCAGGGACTTTTGAGCATTTTTGGACCTGGAAATGCGTCGGTTGGTGGAAAAACTTATTACGTGAATACCAGCGGAAGCAATGGGGATGGGCTTTCCATTGCAAGTGCCTGGACATCTTTAGCGAAACTGAACGCTGCCGTGTTGGCTCCGGGTGATACCGTACTGTTTGAAGGCGGCAGTACATTTACCGGTCATATCGAAATCGACCAGAATGATGGCAACAACGCTGACAAGCCGATCATTTTCTCTTCTTATGGGCCCGGAAGAGCTGTTATCAAAACAACTGTACCGAATAAATGCGGATTTCAGGCCACTAATACACAGGGGATTATGATCTCTGAGCTGGTCTTTGAAGGTCCGGGAAATGGCAACCAGTCTGGTAAGGACGGAATCTTATTTTATACTTCAAATGCATCCGGTTATTTATCCAATATAACCGTCCAAAATGTGGAGGTTCGTGATTTTGGATATTGTGGCATTCGTTGTTACTCGAACTATGTCCAAGGGATAATGGCGGGTTTTAGGAAGGTAGTCATCGATCATTGTGAGGTACACAACTGTCGGGAGAATGGCATTGTAACCATTGGCTATGATGACCAGCTTACTACTACTTATCAGCATTATGATGTAAAAATAACCAATACCCGGGTTTATGACATTACTGGGTACGCTGCAAGCAACCATAAAGGCAGCGGAATCGTACTCTCGCAGGTTGATTCTGTGTTGATTGAAAGATGTGAGGTCTACAATACGGGTACTGCAAATGCCGCCTGTGGCGGCCCAGGTGGTATTTGGGTCTATGCTGCCAACAATGTAACCATTCAATTTTGTGAAAGTCACCACAACAGTGCCGGAAGTGCCCCGGGATGTGATGGAATTGGATTTGATCTCGATGGTGGAGTTACCAATTCCACCATACAATATTGCTATTCACACGACAATGCGGGGGCCGGGATCCTTTTAGGGAATTTTTGGGGCGCCCGTCCCTGGCGTAATAATACTGTTAGATACAACATTAGCATCAATGACGCAAGGACGAATAATAGCCCAATAACCCTCTTTACAGCTACTGGAACTATTTGGGAAGGACTGAAGTTTTACCACAATACTGTATTTGTTACGCCTTCAGCCACAAATACAACGCCCACATTCAGTGCCTTTCAAATGACTGACTTCGGCACATCAATAGAAGGAGTGGAATGTTACAACAATATTTTTCAAACCACTGAAGGTATCCCATTCCTGCATATTCCCTCCGCCTTTGTTGCTCAAAATCCAATCTTTATAGGCAATTTGTATTGGAGCAGCAACAGTGCTTTTTCTTTAAAATACGGCACTCTCTTTTATTCACTTGCGGCATTCCGGGCAGCTGGTCCGAATTGCGAACATTTTGGGAGTACCCAAACAGGAGTTGAGGGCGATCCGTTACTGAGCAATATCCTTCAGAGCACTCCTGTTTTATTCCCGCTACCCAATGACAGTTTGAAAACGGCCAAAATCCCAGCCAATTCGCCGGCAAAGGATACCGGGATAGATTTATCCACTCAATTTGGCATCGGCGCGGGAGGCAGAGATTTTTGGAATACCGAATTACCGTCTGGAAATTCATATGATATTGGTGCAAATGAGTTTGATCAAAATACAATCAGCCATGCCGGCAATCTTTTATCCGGGCATACCATAATAGTTTTCCCGAATCCAGCCAATGAAAGCGTTGTAATTGAAATGGATCTAAAAGGCTCAATAGAGTTTGATCTAACTATATCCACCGTTGGAGGCCAGCAAATGTTTTATAAAAAAAACACCACATTATCAGATGACTATTTAAAGGAAACCATACAAACGGTTGATTGGCTGGCTGGTGTGTACTTTTTGTCAATAAAAGGAAGAGCATTTACCTATTCAGGGAAACTTGTTATAATAAAATAATGGATATTATGGCTTTAACTAAGTGCTATCTAAAAATACTCCTAAACGTCGCATCTTCGTCAGCACAAACGATGAGCTAAACTAAATCAACGAAATAAATAAAAAGCAACATGAATAAGTATCTCATTACCCTGGTTTTCGCAATCGTAGTTTTGGCCTTCTTCCCAAATTCTGCTGGCGCAGTAATTGCAAGTCCAACAAATTTGGAATTAACCCCGCGTACACAATCTTCTTCCTTTCTTGAATTTAACAAAGTCGCTTTGGAGACATCTCTTGGCAGAAAACTGAATTTTCGAGAAAAACTGGCACTTCATTTTGCCAAAAAGAAAATAAACAAACACTCTTCCAAAGACAAGATTCTCATAAATGAAGAGACTGGTACAGGGAAAAATACGGGGAAACTCCAAATCGTTGCTTTCATTTTGTGCCTGTTTTTAGGATGGTTGGGGATTCATAGATTTTACCTCGGCTATACATTTATGGGAATTATCTACATTTTCACATTTGGTCTTTTCGGAATTGGCTGGCTAATTGATTTGATACTTCTAATAATACCAAATGGATTGACACCAAAGGGGGAGACAAGATATTAATAATTTGAGGCCACTCCGCATCACTTTGCTTGTGATGGCATTCTTTGTAACTTTGCCTAAATTTGTAGAATATGGCAAAGAAATTAGTTCGGTTCGACTGGGCGATGAAGCGGATGCTCCGCCACAAAGCCAACTTCGACATCTTAGAGGGCTTTCTTTCGGAGTTGCTCGGTGAAGAGGTGACTATCAAGCAAATCCTTGACAGTGAGAGCAATAAAGAGACTGACGACGACAAGCACAACCGGGTGGACATCTTGGTGGAGAACTCAAAAGATGAATTGGTCATCATCGAAGTCCAGAACAGCAAGGAGTATGACTACTTCCATAGGATGCTGTACGGTACATCCAAAGCGATTTCTGAGCATATCAAAGAAGGGCAAGCATACGCCGAAGTAAAAAAAATCATTTCGATAACCATTGCCTATTTCGACTTGGGGCAAGGCAAGGATTACGTTTATCACGGCACGACGGTATTCAAAGGGGTACATAAAAACGACATTTTAACCCTTTCTGGCAAACAGGTAGAACTTTACAAAAAAGATAATATTCATGAGGTTTACCCAGAATATTGGGTCATTAAAGTAAGTCAGTTTCATAACAGGGTAAAAGATAAGCTGGACGAGTGGATATACTTTTTCAAGAACGCTGAAATAAAAAACAGTTTTTCGGCTAAGGGATTGAAAGAGGCCGGGGAAAAATTGGATGAAATGAAATTGAACGAAAAAGACGCGAAAGAATATAAAAAATATTTGAAAAACCTCCGTGATATTGCAAGTGATCAGCATACAAAAATAGCGGATGCACAAGACCTGATAAATAAGGGTAGAGATGAAAAGGAAACTGAGGCTGTTATTGGGCTTTTTGAGATAGGCCTTGGAGAAGATAAAATAGCAACTGCCTTGAAAATATCTCTGAGTAAAGTTTCGCAAATCATTGAAAATCATAGGAATAAATAGATTCGCCCATCTTTGAACTACTGCCCATGCTGCCTAAACGTTGCACAGGCCGCAGTGCTCACGATGGCATGATTTTATTTTATCAGTTTTGCGAACCTGTATCCGATTCCCAAAGTAACAAAAAGCCCTGTTCCAGTTGATTCATATTCTGCCATGGGTTGTACAACTCCTTTATATTGATACTTTAATTACATTTTTTGATATGGTTTAAACCATACTACTGGACATTTTTGTTTTGCCACCAGACCTATAAGGTTTCTAAAAACCTTATAGGTCTCGATTTTATAAAATGTCCAGTAGTATGGGCACAGGCACAGATGGTAACGGAAAGGAATTATAATTTAGATTGTAATTTTGGGCGACGTGAGCAACATTTTTAAATCACCGTCTCATACTACTACATAATAATTCACACCTCTTGGGCCGTTCTATTAAACCACTAAAATTATGAACAAATTTGCCATCTTTTTAACCTGTTTTTTTTGCACGCTCCTTATTCATCCAACGGCGTTCGCGCAAGCTCCGCCAGGCTACACCTACTGCGCGGGCGAAAACGGAACCTTCACGCTGCCCGCCAAAAGCCACATTGCCTACGGCGCGGACAATCGGTTCAAATACCTTTTTAATCAAACCGGAACCGTCACTTTCAGCAATGACTTTTTTGGCGGCGACCCCATTTTTGGAGTAGGCAAATCGGGCTATTATAAAATCGCCAACGGCACGGAATCGCCCGCGGTTTTGAGCGCGGCCATGCTCAAAATCAAAAACCATGTAAAAGGGACGATTACGTTAAGTCCTACGGCTATCAACGCGATTTCCAACACGATTCAGCAAAACATCTTCGTAATCGCCGACACTAGCACGATCGTTTTGGAGGCTTTTGATTTGGTGGATTGTTATGAATTGCTCAAAGGCCCCATCTTTCTAAACCAAGGCACTACTGGCGGTTTCCCCAACGATTTTGGCGCAACTGACGGTTTTGAACTCGTGCGAGCAGTTTTTATAGTACAGCAAGGTATCATGGACTATATTTATACGCCTCAAAATATTCAAAAATACAAGTCGATTTTGGCCGGCCGGAAGTTCAAGACCGCCGACCATTTTCCAGGCGTTTGTCCCGCACCCGTTGACCCGCTGGCCACCTTTTCGACAAAAATAAACGCGACGATGCCCACTGAATACGGCAAACGGACCGCGTTTTCGTCCACGCCCGCCAGACGACCAACCGGTTTTTACCTCGCCCCAGGAAATTTGGGTAAGGTAAAAGTGCCATCAGCGCTGGTCGGAAAAGGCTTCAAAATCCTCGTCGGCGCGCATACCTTCGAGCGGACGGGCAGTAACCCTTGTCGGCGGTTTTTTCGGGTAACGAACACGTTTCCAATCACGGACACGCTCACCGAAATCATCAACCCCTTTGGCGGCGGCATTTATATTATTGTGCCCTATCAAATTGATGAAGGAATTGTCAACATTGAATTGACCAACGTGGTGGCTGCGCCTTTTTTCTCCGCGAAAATTTCAGACAATACGACGCTCCAAAACTGGCTCGCTGTCCAACGTACGAACCCCGCACCCTGGGCCGATTTTGAAACCGACAAATACATGATGCAGGTGCCGCGCAGTTGGATATACAATTATGCCGACCCTGTTTCGCTCATGAAAGACTGGGACGACAGGTTGGATGTCGTGTCAAAATTGCTCGGTTATCCGCCGATTCGGAGCAATACGATGCTGTATTTGCAAATTGATGTGGACATCATGTTCGGTGGCTACGGCATCGGAAACCCGCAAATCAACAACACTTACAACCCTTCGCAAACTGAAAACGGCAATAAAAACCACTGGTTTTTGCGACCCGGCAACGGTTTTTGGGAGACGGAATTTCATGAAATGGGGCATGCACAGTTGTTTAGCAATTTCCCGGGCGAAGGCGAAGCATCGGTCAATTTGCTGGCTGCCGCAATTTACAATCGGCTTTATGGGATGAATATTGACACCGCGCTCGGCGAGTCTTTTGACAATCACCCACAAATCACCCGCGACCAAGCGGCCATGAACTGGATGGTCACGCCAAATTTTCGCGCCGGAAACCCAATGGATATTTCAAATACGACCAAAGACGAGGTGCGCTACCAACAACGTGGCTACGCAAAATATGTGGAAATGGCTGCGTTATTTGGCTGGGAAATGATTGATTCCTTTTATAAAAAAGAGAATTTGGATTTCATAGCACAAACGCCGAATGATGGTTTAACGAATGTGGATAGCCGGATTTTGCGGTTTTCGAGGACGGCGGGTGTGGATATTCGCCCGCTCATCCATTTTTGGGGTGTTCAACCGAACAACGCGGCAGTACTCAAAGCCCGCCTTGATGCTGAAAACCTGCAAGCTTCAAAATTGATTTGCGACCGATTGGTGCATTACAAAGCTATTCTTCCAGCCAACAACGCACAGTTTTTGGTCCATGCCAATGCCTTTTTTGGCGGCAGTATCCCAGCAGGCGGCGACCCGGATTATGGGTCTGGCTGGTACAATATCTGGAAGACACAATATAATACAACACACGGCACGTTGGGGAAACAAGCCATGCAAAATATCATTGACCTCTATTTTCCAAACGGTTGTCCGGTGAGTGCCCCTGCGCCGATCGTGACCGTGACGAGCCAAAATATATGTCCCGGACAGTCCGCGACTTTGACCGCGAGCGGCGCGATGTATTATAAATGGAGCAACGGGGTGGAGGGCAACAGTATCACCATAAGCCCGAACACAACGACAACTTTTACAGTCATTGGAAAAACGGCAGGCATTAGTGCTACGCCTGTTACCGCGACGGTTACGGTCAATCCAATTCCAATTGTTTCGGTTGAAAATGCTACGATTTGCGCTGGCGAAACCGCTGTTTTAACGGCAAACGGCGCGGACAATTTCCAATGGAGCAATGGCGAAACAGGCAATTCAATCAATGTCAGCCCCACAGAAACGACGACATATTCCGTGTTTGGAACAAGTTTGGATTGCCCATCTGCTCCAGTTTCCGCGCAGGTTTTGGTCAATCCAATTCCAATTGTTTCGGTTGAAAATGCTACGATTTGCGCTGGCGAAACCGCTGTTTTAACGGCAAACGGCGCAGACAATTTCCAATGGAGCAATGGCGAAACAGGCAATTCAATCAATGTCAGCCCCACAGAAACGACGACATATTCCGTGTTTGGAACAAGTTTGGATTGCCCATCTGCTCCAGTTTCCGCGCAGGTTTTGGTC
>CANJPT010000144.1 GCA_947476195.1 Lewinellaceae bacterium
GGAATGATCGTTCCATCGGGGGCACGGAGTCGAATGTTGAGATCCGCTACCCATTGGTGTGTTGCATTGATGCACACGCGTTCAAGTCCAAAATTGGTCGCGTTTAACACATTAGGCAGGGCACTCACCGGAATATCAAAGGCTATTGCATTCCCATCATCCGGAATAAGACCACCGGAGCCCGAAAAAGTTTGAGCAAAAAAAAGTGCCGGCAAAAACAGAAAAAAAGCAATTAATAAAGTGCGAGCATGGAACATAGATACAAATTTTGCCCACAAGGTAAAATCATCAATGAAATGAATGTTTGTATTTTGAAAAACCAATTTAGGCAAGTCCTGTTATCTCTGAAAAGTCGACCTTCGTGCGATGCAAACCATTCAATTTCAAGACCTCGGTCAGATGCGCTACCAAACTGCGTGGGATTATCAAACCACGTTACACCGGAATTTGGTCGAGCATAAGTTGAACAACAGGCATTTGCCGCCTAATTCTTATCAGCAGGAACATCAATTGCTTTTTGTTGAACACCCTCCTGTCTATACGCTTGGAAAAAGTGGCTCCATGAATAATTTGTTGCTATCTGAGTCTGAACTGACAGAATGCGGCATTGAGTTTTTTCCGATCAACCGAGGCGGCGACATCACCTTTCATGGTCCAGGTCAAATTGTTGGCTATCCGATCCTTGACCTCGAATGTTTTTTTACGGATGTGCACCGGTACGTCCGAAATATTGAAGAAGTGATCATCCGGACCATAGCGGAATATGGGATTGAAGGGGTTCGGATCAAGGATTATACGGGAGTGTGGGTATGCCCCACCCAGCCCCCCCATGATGGGGGGAGTGGACTCGCTCCTGGTCACTCGATAAACCTAAAGGAAAGAATTGCGTCTCCCCCCCACATGGGGGGGCCGGGGGTGGCAAAAATCTGCGCCATTGGCGTCCACCTTTCGCGTTGGACTACCTTGCATGGTTGGGCATTTAACGTAAATACGTCACTCGAATATTTTGACCATATCATTCCCTGCGGTATTGCAGATAAAGACAAGACCGTGACATCCTTAGCACAGTTACTTGGACGATCCGTAGATATGGAGGAGGTAAAGGAAAAATTAAAGCGGCATTTTGGGGCAATTTTTGAGTGTATTGTAGTTGATTAAAGGACTTTTAAGGATTGACTACCGGTTTTTTTAATTTTCTGCTCCTGCTCTGCCTACTTTTGCGGGACTTCAATTGAATCATCATTTATTCGCACAATTAGCAAACGCACATGGGAGATATCCATACGCAAGACGACTGGAAACTTGAACAACAAGAATGGCTTGAAGCCCTGGAAGAAGTCATTGAAAGTCAGGGCAAAGTCCGCTCTGAGGAACTGTTCCAAGCCCTTCGTCACCTGCTTGCCCGCCATGGTGCAGCTACGGGTGGCTCGGCGTTAAATACGCCTTACCTGAATACCATTGCGCCTGAAGACCAGCCTGCCTATCCCGGCGACCTGGCCCTTGAAAAGCGCATAGAAAATATTTTGCGATGGAATGCCCAGGCGATGGTGCTGCATGCACAGGATAAAGACCTTGCCTTGGGAGGTCACATTGCTACCTATGCAGCATGTGCTACGATGTTGGAGGTGTTGTTCAACCACTTCTTGCGTAAACGGTCTGC
Source organism: Lewinellaceae bacterium (assembly GCA_947476195.1). Taxonomy (GTDB): domain Bacteria; phylum Bacteroidota; class Bacteroidia; order Chitinophagales; family Saprospiraceae; genus M3007. The sequence continues at coordinate 1,661 of CANJPT010000144.1, forward strand.
CGATTATGGGGGTGACCTGCTAATGTTCCAAGGGCACGCTTCCCCGGGGATTTATGCCCGTGCTGTATTGGAAGGCCGGTTACCCGAACAAGCGATTACGGACTTCCGACAGGAGACTTTGGGCGGTGTGTCCAGTTATCCCCACCCACGCAGGATGCCTGATTTCTGGCAGGCGCCAACCGTGAGTATGGGTCTGGGGCCAATGACTGCGATCTACCAGGCACGCTTTGCTAAGTATCTGGAAAACCGGGGCTTAAAACCTGAAAATGGCGGCAAATTCTGGCATTTCATCGGCGACGGCGAGATTGACGAACCAGAAATCTATGGCACCATTGGCCTCGCCAGCCGCGAAAATCTAAACAACCTGGTCTTCGTGATCCACTGTAATCTTCAACGTCTTGATGGACCAGTACGTGGCAACGGCAAAATAATTCAGGAAGTAGAAAGGCACTTTTTTGGCGCCAGCTGGGAAGTCATCAAGGTAGTTTGGGCGAGTGAATGGGACGAATTATTAAACAAGGACGAAAACGGTGTTTTACTGGCACGTTTTGAAAGCCTGGTAGATGGAAACTTTCAGGAGCTTGCTTCTGCAAACGATGGCGCCTTAACGCGTAAAATGCTGATCGGCAATGATACCCTCAGTGAACAGATCACTACACTACTCTCAGCCTACACCGACGAACAATTAAAAAATCTCCGGCGCGGGGGGCATGATGCGGCGAAGGTTTTTGCAGCCTATCAGCGCGCTGTACAGTCAGATAAGCCTGTTGCCATCATTATTAAAACCGTAAAAGGCTACGGTATGGGCAAAGCTGCAGAAGGTAAAAATAAAGCCCACCAAACGAAGGACCTGAGCGATGATTTTCGGGTGGAGATCAAAAACCGGTACGAAATTCCACTCACCGACGAAGAGGCCAGAGCTGCTAAATTCTGGTGGCCGGCTACGGATTCACCCGAACGAAAATACCTGCTCGAACGCCGCGAAAAACTTGGCGGATTTTTGCCCGAACGCTCCGATAAATATGCCGCATTCAAAGCGCCGGAGCTTTCCCTTTTTGAAAAACAACTCAAGGGAAGCGAAGCTGGAAAAACAGTTTCGACCACCGGGTCCATGATGGATATTTTGGGCCAACTGATTAAAAATCAGGAGATAGGAAAATATATTGTGCCAATTGTCCCTGACGAAGCGCAAACCTTTGGTATGGAGCCACTGTTCAACTCGGTACAGATCTGGAACCAAAAAGGTCAACTATACACGCCACTTGAAATTGGCATCTCGGTTATAAAATATAAAGAATCGAAAACGGGTCAGGTGCTTCAGGAAGGCATAAATGAGGATGGTGCAACAGCCAGTTTTACCGCTGCCGGAACAGCTTACGCACTCCATGGTATCCCGACTGTTCCATTCTACGTTTACTATTCGATGTTCGGTTTCCAGCGCGTAGGCGATATGGTCTGGGCAGCTGCCGACATGATGTGCAAGGGCTTTTTGCTCGGTGCTACAGCTGGTCGGACCACACTAAACGGCGAAGGCCTGCAACACCAGGACGGGCATTCCATCCTCATCGCGCAGACCGTACCCTCTGTGATTACGTATGACCCTGCGTTTGCTTTTGAACTCGCCGTGATCGTACAAGATGGTCTGCGTCGGATGTACGTGGAAAATGAAGCGAAGATTTACTACCTCACCATTTACAATGAAAACCTGTTGATGCCTGAAATGCCTAAGGGCGTGGAAGACGACATCAAACGCGGTTTGTACCGTTTTCAAAAATCAAAGTCAAAGGGTGGCGCAAAAGCACACCTCATTGGTTCAGGCGTGATCATCAAACAAGTGATGGAAGCTGCGGAGATTCTTGAAAAAGAAGGTGTTAGCACCGATATCTGGAGCGCTACTTCCTGGACAGAGCTGTACCGGGACGCCATTTCCTGTGATCGTTGGAATATGTTGCATCCCGGAGAAAAGGAGCGTGTACCATTCGTACAACAACAAATGAATGGCGAAGAAGGTGTGTTCGTAAGTGCCAACGACTGGGTTAAACTCACGGCTGGCCAACTCTCCCCTTGGATGCCTAAAGCTTTTACCACACTAGGCACGGATGGTTTTGGTCTTTCTGAAAGCCGCGAAAACCTACGCGATTATTTTGAAATCTCACCGAAGTACATCGCGTTTGCAGCGGTAAGCCAACTACACAAACAAGGTAAGATCACCGAAAAAGCGGTGAAAGAGTTCATGAAAAAATATGGGATTAAGAGTGAAAAAATGGAGCCTATGTCGGTTTAATTAGCGGATTTACAACTGTATAGTTCGGATGGAGCTCCCCCCTATGCATTAATGTTGGGAGGCAATGAAATGTTGCAGAAAATCTCGAATTTAGGTCGATCAAACTGGAGATCAATCTGCCACGAGACCTTGCTGGTGTATTGGCTTCCTATTTATTGGTATGCCCGGAGATAGGAGGAGCTATGATGAATGCCCTGCTTACCACAAGGAAGAAACCTGCATCAGGATCTGCGAAAAATTAGTGATTTTTTACACCACCTTTTAATTTTGAGGCAATTCAGAACCCCAAAACTTCGTTTCTGCGCAAATTTTGAATCCAAACACAATATGCGCCAAACACCTTTCTACTTTCTGGTCATCCTCTTCCTTGGCCTCCTTTTCTTTCCGGGCGGACTCTTTTCGCAAGACCAACTCGGCATGCGTCTTGAACGTTACGCTGGAATTTACAGCGCCGGCATCAATCCGGCCAACACTGCCTTTACCCCACATAATTGGGAGGTGAGTCTGTTCAATGCCGATTTGTTTACTGAAAACAGTTACGCTTTTTTGCGCAATACCAGTCTTCAACATGCCTTGCGTAACACGGACAAAATCATTTCCCTTGCAGATACTTCTGCTGAAAATGCTCCCGGACGGGATGCCATTCCACAGGATTTTGCGGATGGTAGTCGCAAGATGCACTTTGTGGCTCAGGCCCGAGTAGCAGGCCCCGCATTCAGTTTTCAGATTGGAGAAAAGAACGTAGTCGGTTTAACCACCGCTTTTCGTACCAATGTATCATCCTATAGGATTCCTGAAATACTGGCATACCGAACTGTTTCTGACCTTCCACGGAATCAAGCGATCAATATTCCGCCCGCAGGAATAACAGGAATGGTATGGGGCGAGATCGGACTACAGTACAGTAGGCTGGAATCAATTGGGAACTTACAAATAGCCTGGGGCATTTCACCCAAACTTTTAATTGGATATGAAGGCTTTTTTGTCCGAGCACAATCTAAGTTTGACTACACACAACTCCAGGGTGATACGACCTCCTTTGGTAGTGCCAAGTGGGACTATGCGCTGACCACGGCTAACCTTACAACCGATGCCAATGCGGTAAAACTAAAAAGGCAGGGTTCTGGCGTTGGTCTTGATATGGGTGTTTCCTGGGCCATGCCAGGTGAGGACGAATCCGATGGCTATGCCTGGCGTGCAGGTATCTCCTTGATAGACCTTGGTTTTGTACGATTCAAAAACACAGCCCAACGGCATCATATTGAATTTGACACCTTGCTCAGTGTAAACGGATCACAATTTCCGCAACGGGATAACGCGGATGATATCCTACAAGATGTGAGTCTTGCTTTTCTGGGCGACAGTGCAGCCTCTCTTCAAAAAAATGCGTTTGGAATTGGATTACCAACAGCACTTTCAGTTCAATTTGATGCGAGGATTGCCCCGATGTTTTATGTAAGTGGAGTACTGGAGCAGCGGATTCCTTTGTCTATATTCAGTGTAAAACGTCCCAGTACACTGGCGGTAGTTCCTCGTTTTGAGCATCGTTGGTTTTCTGTTTCACTTCCGTTTGTGGTGGATGATTGGAAAACCTTTCGGATGGGTGCAGCAGTCCGGTTGGCCTGGTTATACCTCGGTTCAGATAATCTTGGCAGCTTTCGTAGCAAGGATAAACTGAGTGGAGTTGACTTTTATATCGGCTTCAAAATCAATGCCTTCAGTGTGAATATCAACAAAAAAGAAAAGGGCTATCATCTGAACCGCGAGCGCAGCAGCCGAAGCAAAGGACCTAACCTGAGGAAGATCAAGTGTTATAGTTTCTGATCTGGCCGAAAATTGTTTTTACTGGGAGTCAACATGATAAACAGGAATCATCCCGAATTTTGAAATTGACCTCGGAGAGGTTAAACATTGGTAGATATTATGTTATGATAGCGCACAAAGACCTCGGAGAGGTCTAACATAAACATTTTCGTGGATTAGATTTTACCAACGTTAGACCTCTCCGAGGTCAATCAAAAATCCAAATATCATTTCCTACCAATGTTAAGCCTCTCCGAGGCCAGGGACTCACAAAAATTCGGGATGACTCCTGCTTATAATGTGTGACTCCTGTTAAAAAAACACTTGCTAATAATTGGTTTGCACCTGAATGCGCATAAAATTCCCCTTTTCGTCATAGTCAGACTTAAAATCTGAATACTTGCGCTGGCTGATCACATACGCAAGGGTGATCTCCAGATTTTTAAACGGCTGCCATTCCAGTCCCAATTCAAGTTCATTCAGATTATACCGGCGGGCGTCAAGTTCGTGTTTTTTAGCACCGTCGTACACCTGATAGCGCGCATAAGGCATAATAAAGCCTTTTCCAAGCTTGTTTCGATAGAAGGCCGTAATAAATCCCCCATTCAGCTTTTCCACCTGGATCGAATCTGTTGCCTTATTAAAAGTGGGGCTTTCTCCCACATTATATTCAGCAAGAAAACCAAAAGGTTGTGGGTAAAGTACGAGGGTACCTGCTACCCGGCGATCGGTGTAAAGTTGATCTTCTTTGAACTTTACGCCAATTGACCGTTGATCAGCTCCAACCGTGTATTTTCCAGTATATGCCTGTATACCCGGTTCGATGATTTGCTTTCCAACCTTAAATGGGTAGGTAAGACGAGCCACTACGTGGAGATTATCATTCAATTCTGGCTTATTGGAACATTGCCCATTGTAAAGACCTACGGTAAAGACGCCATAGTCTCCGGATCCTTTCATTGCATCGTTGGCATTATGCTTGTAAAAAGTACGGATTTTCTCTGGAGCATACATGAAAAAAGCCCCAAAATCGCGCTCATTAGGTACCGCAGAATTCAAAGCATCTGACCGATCGAAGGGCAATCGATTTGAGCTTGAAAGTAAATTTTCAAAACCAAAAGGGACTTTACTCTGCCCAAATCTAATGCGATACGACTTCTTTTTGTCGAGTGCCAAATCAAAATAAGCATCTCTGACCTGCAAAAAGTGCTTGTTATTCACTGTTGCATCTGCTGAATAATCAAACTGCAGATACATAAATAATCTGTCATGAACATCTCCGCTTAGCACGAGACGGGCACGACGAAATTCAAACTCCTGGCCTTTGCCAATACCCTTATCACATTGATCACACTTTAGATCGGGGTTAGTTTCCAGCAAGCGGTTGTAGCGAAATTGAGCATAGCCTTTCAAGCTAATCCTGTCATACCATTTGGCAGGTATTGAACTGGAGGAAGCAGCAGGGGGAACTGAAAGCGTTTTTTTGGAAAGAGAGTCAAGGGTAACTGTTTGGCCGGAAGCACTTTGAAAAGCACACGTCAGCACAAACGCCACCGGAAGGAGACGTAGCAACATAGTCAGGTTAGGAACAGACTTTAGTTAAGAAATTGGATACAGAAAACGCTCTTAGGGGAGCGGTATTTATCAAATCTTGAAGGATCAGCAGAAGCCATTAAGCCCTGCTGATCCTTCAAGATTTGATTTATGCAAACATACGGAAAAGGAAAAAGAATGCAGCAGCCATGATAAACGTGACTGGCAGGGTTAGGAGCCATGCGATTGCAATATTCGTGATCGTTTTGCGCCGGAGGTTCGAAACACCGCCTTCAGCGACCATTGTACCTGCTACCCCGGAAGAAAGCACGTGGGTAGTACTTACAGGTAAGCCATAATAACTGCTTACGCCAATGGTTGCAGCAGCACAAAGTTCTGCACTGGCACCTTGAGCATAGGTCAGGTGACTCTTGCCGATCTTTTCACCGATGGTAACAACAATACGCTTCCAGCCAACCATGGTACCAAATCCAAGGCAAATAGAAATTAGCAAAATTGCCCAGGTTACTCTAAATTCATACGAATCCTTAAGGTTCTTTATTTCTGCCGTTGCCACTTTTGCAGCGTCTTTTGGGAAAAATTCTTCTTTAACTGCTACTTCCATTTTTTTATTGAAACCCTGCAAAGACTTACGAATAGCAAGTACCTGAGCCTTGTCTTTCGAATTGAAGGTATCAATTTGAGCGTTCATTTTTTTGCAAGCTGCTGCGAGGGGAGCGAAGTGCAGGCTATCCGATGGAAGTACCTGCAAAATAGATGCCTCGATTCGCTGCACGCTTGCCTTTGTATTGGCTCCATCAAAGTCAGGAGCAAGCGCAAAACGCGTTGGCAAGAATGCGATAAGTACGACCATCAACAAACCAACTCCTTTTTGTCCGTCATTGTTTCCGTGAAAATAACTCACCAATGTACAGGTTGTCACCAGGATAGCACGAATCCACATCGGCGGGGTCTGGTTCTTTTTGAGCTCATCAGCTGATTTAAAAATAGCCTTTTGCTTAATCAAAGACCTTAATAAGAACATCAGGCCTATGGCCAGTGCAAAACCAAACAACGGAGAGATCAGCAAGGACATACCTACGTCTTTCGCTTTATCCCAGTTAGGTCCGGCTCCCCCATGAATGGAAAAATAAGCAAAACCACCTCCAAGCAAGGCTCCAATCATAGTATGAGAACTGGAGCAAGGGATACTAAAGTACCAGGTTCCAAGATTCCAAATGATGGCTGTAACAAGGATGGCCAGCACCATGGAGATGTTTTCGTTGAGTGGGGTGTTTGCCATGTCACTTAGCGGAATAAGTTTCATCATTCCGATCGCAACAGCGATACCACCCAACATAGCACCCAGAAAATTCCAGATACCAGACCAGATGACAGCAATAACAGGGGGTAAAGTTTTGGTGTAAATAACCGTTGCTACAGCGTTTGCAGTATCGTGGAAACCATTTATGGCCTCAAAAACACATACTGCCAGCAAGCAAACGATTAAAAGAATGGAAGAATTCGTGGATAAATCCGCGATGAAACCCAGCATCATAGGATAGCAAGTTTAGTAGTTCGTTAAAAATATATTTTGGACAGGAAGATTTTAAAATCCAAGCTTTTGACAAAACAAAAGCAGCCTGTACAAAGTGGAGCAAGGTTAGGAAACTCGGCTCAAATGTAGAACGACCTAAGAATCAAAAATGCAATTCCAATATTAACTTAGAGTTAAGTTTGGCTATATTACCTTATATTCCATTCATAATTGGGAGCAAAACCTCCACCCGGGTACCAGAGCGCTGCCCATTCGTAATATCTGCCAAATCTTGAATCTGGATAAATTTATCCCCAGGTCGCTTCTGGATTTGATGTAGCA
>CANJPT010000145.1 GCA_947476195.1 Lewinellaceae bacterium
AGGATCCATCACCACCCCAAAAACAGGATTGGGTTTTAGGGTAAAGGTTTGTTGTGCCTGCATACTGACTATGGGGCACAAACAGAGGATCAGGGCTAGTTGAAGTGGTTTCATCGGAACAATTTCTTAATGGTTTTATCTATCAAAATGAACGTGTCAGCTTCAGATCATTTTTTGTCAGGCTTGTTTTGCCCAAAACGGACAAAAAAATGCCGCCCCCCGATGGGAGCAGCATTTTTCCAGCTTCAGAAAAACCTTAAAAAGTTAGTTCTCTGCTGCTTTTACCACTTTCCGCACCTGTGTCCCCTCACTGCTGATACATTGCACGAGGTAAACTCCCGGATCCAGGTTTGGAAGTTCCAGACGATACAGGCCTGTAGAAAGGTTGCGACGTGGAAGTAATACCGAAACCAAACGCCCTAATTCATCCGTCATTTCCACCGCCAGGGAGGTTGGTTTGCTGATATCTATGTCGAGTGTAGCTTTACTGACGTATGGGTTAGGATATATTTTGAGGTCAAAAGCATTGACTTTTCCAAGGCCTTTTCCGGCATATAATACGATCTCGCTTCGTTTTACCCGGGGTTTGGCCGCCCAACGCAGTACATTGGTCAGCAAGCGGGACGATTGTGGTTCATCCAGGTAATATTCCAAACCCACATATACGACTTTGCCTCCCCCCATCTGTTTGAAACCCATGAAAGGATACCCGCGTACATCGGCTAAGGTGACAAAATTTGGATCCGAAATATCCAGCGGATACTGGTATACTTCTGTAGAAAAATCAGTGCCAACTCCTTGAAAAACAGGATGTTCTGGCAATGTTTGCCCGATACTCCGCTCCTTGCAGTAATAACCGTAATCCAGGTCAAACAATCCAAGTTGCTGCAGAGCCCCGAACTCGTGGGTGCCTGTCAGGATTACTGCTCCGCCTTGACGGATGAACAGGTTGAGTACTTTGCCATAAGCCCGAATTTCTTCCGGAGAATCCCCGGAAGGATATGCGATCACCACGGCATCTTGTCCGCTCAGCGCCGCGGCCAAATCTTCTGAGGATCCATTCCAAAATTCAGTAAAAGCACTTGTAGGCATCCGCCGCTGAATGACCCGCTCAACTTTATTTGCATAAGCACTATCATAGGCAAAAGCATTCAGCATCATAACATGCAAGCCGTTAAGACTGTCCGCTTCGGCCATGACCGATTCATTCAGAGAATTTGGGAGACTGCGCTCCTCTTCCATAAAAAAGTGGGCGATGGTCGAATTAAACGGGTAAGGCCGGTCGTAGGAAAAAGGATCCGACCGAAACGCAGCAAGACCAAAAATGCCTGCCAAAAGGGCGATAAGCGATAACTTGCGAAACATCGGGTATATAAATTTTAGCCAATAACAGTTGAAGTTTAAAGGCAATTGCTTAAAACTAAGGCCAAACGATTTTTTTTGAATTTTCGTATGAATAGAAGAACAAAAGTACAGCCAAAAGTGATTACATCGTTTGGTCGTCACCGTGAAAACTTTTTTTAGCACTGTTTTTTTTAATTAGCTGCTTTCCCGAACAGATATGTTTAGCTGTTTATAATCAATCTTTCCATTATTTCTTTTAAGGTGGTCTACTACCGCGAGCGCCCGATGTAATCGAAGATCTGATTTTTTGGGTTGTCCTACGATATATAACAGGGTGCGGCGTTTGCCGGGCGTTAATGTATGAAACAGCTTGTTGCCCTCCTCATCCTGTTCCAACAGCACTGCCAGTTCTTCGGGCATCGGCAGGCCGTATTCGCTCTCATCTTTCCGCAGGTTTGCTGTGATTTTTGTGCCAATTTTCAAACCCAATTTAGTTTGAATTTTTTTGTTGACGGTTATCACAAATAATCCGTCGCCTTGTGGAAGCAGTGCACATTGGTATGCTTCTTTTTCATTTAAGACACAAACCACCCGTTTGGATTCGTCCATGCCGAATAAAGAAGCTACCACACCCATTGGTACTACAAAGTGACAGCCCCAAAGTCTATTGGTAGATTCTTCCAGGATTGAATTAAAATGCAATGGTTCTTCCATGTGGCAAAATTACATGGGGTTAGTAAAAGTCTGCCAAACTTTTACAAACCCCTGCCTTTTAGTGTTATCGTACCGAAGGGAAGTTTAATCCGAACAAGTGCTTAGTTTTCATAAATTTTAGGCTTGCTATTTTCTTTCTTTTTGTGGTACTCTCCCCAAGAGAAGCCAAATTTTGAAGAGATCTGGCCATACCAGCCGCTTAATTTTTGATTACTTAATGCTGGAATACTACTGTCGCTCACAAAGCGGTAGCCTCCATCCAGTCCAATGTGAAACCAACGGAGCACATTTATTTCAATACCCGCAGATGGTTGCATCACGAAAATCCGATCTGAAAGGTCGCCAAGTTTTACTTTGCCGGCTCCCAGGTCAAGCCCGATTTGGGGGTGAATGGATTTGAAACTATTGAACCCATAGCCCAAAACTAAGGGCTCCCACCTCATATCAAACTTTTGATTTTCGATATTATCCCATTTGAAATCATCATAAAGATCGTAGTGACCCCAACCGATAAGAAGGGCTTTGCCAAATTCAAAGCCAAAATATCCACCTTGTATGTAACTACTACTATTATGGTTATCGAAACTTGTTATTTGGTGCTTGGTGCCGCCCCATAAACCTGAAAATTTAAGCCCGTGGTTTCCGATAACAGTTTTTTCAGTTTGGGCAACCAGGCTGCTCAAGGAGCATAAAAGGGCGAGTGAGAGAAAAATTGATTTGTTGGACTTCATAATTTTTAAGTGTTTTGTTGAAATTCGGATAGGTGGCTTTGAACCCTGTGAAAGGTAAGACTGACCAATAGACTGCAAGGTTACAGAACGGCTTGTAAATGCTGGATAACGAAAGCCAACATTTGCTTTCTGCTAACTCGTTTTAACCCCTTTTAACTAAAATGTCCTAAATAAACATCCCAGAAGAAGCCAGGCTTAGACAGTATTTCGTTTTTTTGGGATCAATTGAAATTGAAATCCTCTTTTCTCAAGTCTTTTTAAAAAGAAATTTGGTTTTTCGGCAAACGTCGACGTACCTTTGCGGCCACTAAATCGCGGAGTGGAGCAGTTGGTAGCTCGTCGGGCTCATAACCCGAAGGTCGTAGGTTCAAGTCCTGCCTCCGCCACATCAAAAAGCCCTTGACTTCTAAAGTTAAGGGCTTTTATTTTGCTACCATGAACTGGCTTTCCATACACTTTTACCCGCTTGAGAATCAGGACGTTTTCCTGGTTCGCAGCCTGAAGCCCTTTTTACAACAATATATCTGGTCAAATCGTGGCACCCGGGCATTTTTCATTCGATATCAGGATGAACGTGGTCCACATATTCGCATTCGGCTGCGTGGAGAAGCATCCTGGATGGAAGAAACCCTGCGCCCGGCATTTGAAGGATGGCAGGAAGGGCGCGGAACATGGGAGGAGGTGCCTTATATTCCTGAAATCGAGCGTTTTAGCGGAGAAGCAAACATCGGTTTGGTGGAAGAATATTTCCACCTAAGTAGTCGGGTAGTGCTCGACAGACTGGCAAGGGAGCAACATACATACGGCGATTCTATGTTTGATGCCCTAAGGATGCATGCCATTGCTACCCACGCTACTGGGATAAGTATGGAACAGGCCGCAGGTTTTTTTGGACAATTGACCGAGCAGTGGCTTCCACTTTTTTATGTGCCAGATACCGCTTCAGACCCTGATATATATGCGGATATAAAAGCGAGTTTTGAAAAAAATTATGCCCCTCAGGCTTTTGAACTAAGGACCATCCTTAGTGAGCTTTGGAAAATGCTGGACAAAGAAAAATTTGATAAGAAGCAACCTGAATGGGCGCGCTGGGCCTTGGGTAACCAACTGATATTTAAAGAATTGGGCAAAGGTTTGAACCCATCGCTTCCAAGTCTGCTGCATTTGACCAATAATCGTCTTGGACTGAACAATCAGGACGAGGTATACCTTAATTTTATTCTTTCCAAAGCGCTGGCTTAATGTTTCGTGCGTTTTTTTGGAAGGGCATGTTTGTATAAAAACATTTGCGTGTACCGATAAAATTGAAAAGCAGGGAGTATGATGGAATCGGAACTGGTAAACCAACTTCGGAAAAACGACCCCGTTGCCTGTAGATTTTTGGTCGAGAAACACGGCGATCTGGTCTTTAATACGGCGCTCGGGCTCTTGCAGCACCGAAGCGATGCGGAAGACATGGCGCAAGAAGTATTTGCTTATGCATTCCAGTCGGTGGAAAAATTTAGGGGAGACGCCAAAATAGCTACCTGGCTATATCGTATCACGTTGAGCAAGTCGCTGGATTTTATAAAGGCAAAAAAGCGGCTGAAGCGCTTTGGACTATTACTGAGTATATTTGAAGGAGATGGGGCGAAATTGGCCGTAGACAAACCTCATTTTCACCATCCAGGCGTTTTGATGGAAAATCAGGAAAAGGCGCAAATCCTGTTTTTAGCCATCGAAAAACTCCCTGAACGTCAGAAAATAGCTTTTTTACTGCATAAACTCGAGGATCTCTCCTATACCGAGATTGCTGACGTGCTGCAGTTGAGTCTGTCCGCTGTTGAATCGCTCTTGTTTCGGGCCCGACAAAACCTCCGACAATATTTGGGTAGTTGGTATGAACAAAACAGGTTTTAACGGCATGATAACTGGTAAAAATCACTAATTATGAAGCTTGCAGACAAAGAAACATGGGTGGAGGACACCCTGAAAAGCCTGGATGGAATGAGCCAGCCCCAGGCTCCGGACAACTTGTTTGAAAATGCAATGCGACGTGCGGCTTTTGGTCGCGCCCTTATCTTGCGTATCCCAGTGGTTCAAGTTTGGAGCGCGGTCGCGTGTGCGCTGGTGTTGATCTTGGCCAATCTATTCATTTGCCTGGATTCTGCTCTTTTTGATGATCAAATGATAGGATCAAAAGAGAAATTTGCAAAAGAATACTTTCAAATATCAGACACTCCATAATTCTAATATCATGGAAAATATTAAATTTTACAAAGTTGCCGTAGCGTTTTTATTGCTGCTTAATGTGGGTACTCTGGCCTTTATTTGGGTGCATCGTCCACCGCCTCCGGGCGAAAAAGGCCCCTTTATGTTTCTTGTAAAAGCTACCGGGATGGACGATGGCCAACAGGCAGTGTACAGCCAATTGCGGCAAATACACCAGTCCAAAATGGAGGGTAACAAAAAACAAAGCACTACGCTTCATAGACAACTGTTTGATTTACTGGCCCAACATGGGGTCAGCGACCCGGAAGTACAGCAACTGATCGATTCCATTGCCAGCGTAAAACGGGAGGAAGAATTGTTGACATACACCCATTTCCGTAATGTCCGCGAGCTCTGCCGGCCTGATCAGCAAGGCAAATTTGATGCAGCCATTGGAGAGGCGATCCAAACAATAAGGCCACCGAGGATGCCTAATCGATAACTATTCAGGTAGAGTTTCTTTAAAAAAAACATAAGAAAACCCCCTCCCAGTGATACTAGAAGGGGGTTTTATATGCCCAAAAATAGAAGATTTTAGCCTATTTTACGCTTGAAACCAACAAGGAGACCTCGTTGTGCAAGCATTCTGCAAAACCGCCTTCCACGCCAAAAGTTACCTTTTCGCCGTTGGCCTTAGTCACCTTCACCTCGCCGCTTTTCAACGACGACACGATGGCAGCGTGGTTTTCCAACATCTCAAACTGGCCTTCAGCACCCGGTACGATGACCGATTTGACTTCGCCGGCAAAGATTTCTTTTTCAGGACTGAGAATAACCAAATTCATCATGTAAAAGGTGGTCAATGTGATTAATATGGTCAATATGGTGAATGTGGTCGCAGTCTCATTGACCACTTTAACCACATTGACCACATTAAAATTTATTTCGATGCTTCTTCCATCATCTTCTTGCCTTTTGCGATCGCGTCGTCGATGTTACCGACCAGGTTGAACGCTGCTTCAGGCAAAGTGTCGAGCTCACCGTCCATAATCATGTTGAAGCCACGGATGGTTTCATCGATTGGGACGAGCACGCCTTTGAGGCCAGTGAATTGCTCGGCCACGTGGAAAGGCTGTGAAAGGAAACGCTGTACACGGCGAGCGCGGCCTACTACGAGTTTGTCCTCGTCAGAAAGTTCCTCCATACCAAGGATTGCAATAATGTCTTGCAACTCATTGTAGCGCTGAAGAATCATCTTTACACGCTGCGCGCAGCGGTAGTGTTCTTCGCCAATGATCTTTGGATCAAGGATACGGCTGGTTGAGTCAAGCGGATCCACAGCAGGATAAATACCCAGTGATGCGATCTTACGACTCAATACTGTAGTGGCATCCAAGTGGGCAAAGGTAGTTGCCGGAGCCGGGTCGGTCAAGTCATCCGCAGGAACGTATACTGCTTGTACCGAGGTGATCGAGCCACGCTTGGTAGAAGTGATCCGTTCTTGCATCACACCCATTTCAGTAGCCAGTGTAGGCTGGTAACCAACCGCAGAAGGCATACGGCCCAAAAGTGCAGACACCTCAGAACCTGCCTGTGTGAAACGGAAAATGTTGTCTACAAAGAAAAGGATATCGCGGCCACCAGATGGGTCTTTCAGATCTCCATCGCGGAAATATTCAGCCATAGTGAGGCCGGAAAGGGCCACACGGGCACGGGCTCCAGGTGGTTCGTTCATCTGACCAAATACAAGTGTAGCCTGTGATTTGGCAAGTTCTTTTTTGTCAACCTTAGAAAGGTCCCAACCACCAGCTTCCATGGAGTGATTGAACTCCTCGCCGTATCGGATAACATTCGATTCGATCATCTCACGGAGCAGGTCATTGCCCTCCCGGGTACGCTCGCCCACACCTGCGAACACAGACATACCGTCGTAAGCTTTCGCGATGTTATTGATGAGCTCCATGATCAATACAGTTTTGCCTACACCAGCACCACCGAATAGACCAATTTTACCACCTTTTGCATAAGGTTCGATCAGGTCAATAACCTTGATACCGGTATAAAGGATTTCGCGCTCAGTCGAAAGATCTTCATAAGCCGGTGGCTTGCGGTGGATGACGTAAGCATCTTTGCCTTTTTCAACGTGGCCGATGCCATCAATGGCTTCGCCTACCACATTAAAGAGGCGACCGCGGACTTGCTCGCCTACAGGCATAGCAATAGGAGCACCAGTATCTACACATTCGATGCCACGCATGAGTCCATCTGTAGAGTCCATTGCAATGGTGCGAACGCCGTCTTCGCCAAGGTGGCGTTGTACTTCGAGTACGAGTTTGGTGCCGTCAGCGCGCGTGATTTCGAGGGCACTGAGGATTTCGGGCAGGTTGCTGTCCGGACCGCTGAAGTCAACGTCCACTACTGCGCCGATAATTTGTTTGATGCGACCGATATTTGCCATAGTTGCGAAATGAAATTTGGTATCCGGCATTATTTTTCAGCATCCGACCACCGGAATAAGGATGCTCCTTTCAAAAAGCCGCGCAAAAGTACAATTCTTGTTGAAAAAAAAGACTTCTAAGGGGGTTTTTTTCGGCCAAACATAATTTTGAGCACGAACAGACCTGGCCATTTTGCGCAAGTTTTTGATAATGAACGCTATCCCATGCTTTCATACGCCAGGATTATTTCACCATGGAAGTGCTTTCTTCTAACCACTTTTCATAAGTCACACTCGCACTGGACTCAAAACGGGTCACACAGGGTACTTCGGCTGGATGTAATTCAATGATAGCCTTTTCTATTACACTTTCCAGCCTGAAGCTGGTTTTTAGCATGATAATCCACTCGTCCTCTTTATTCAGCACGTCTTTCCACCAATAGATACTTTCAGCTGGAAAGACGTTTGCACAGGCTGATAACCGGCTGGAAACCATTTTTTGGGAAATAGTAAAGGCGGTTGATTCGTCAGGACATGTAATATACAAAAGTAGAAATGACATAATTTTTTTTTAAAAATTCAGCGAATAATTACCAATTTTGAGACTATTCTCTACTCGGATTAGGCTCCAATTGATCCCAAACCCTCCGGACTGGTTATTTTTCAATATTTAGTTCCTGTAATTACCTTTTTTCAAGCTTTATCACCGTAGATAATTCACCCATGACCCTTAAAAAATACGTCCCGCTTACCAGGTTTGAAAAGTTTTGTCTTTCAATATGTTTCCCTGAAAAAATTATTTGTCCCATGAGGTTGACCAGTTCCGTCTCCGTGTCTGTACCTGGGCTGTTCAGGTAAATTTGTGCATAAAATGGATTTGGATAAACGAAGGGTTTCTCCTTTATCGTCAAATCCTTAGTCCCAGTCGTGGGGGCACAAAATGATATTCCGTTGACTAAGGTGGTCATTTCGCCACACAGATATTGGTAATTCGACAATTCGTCTGTGTTTAGCGTATCCATCAAAAGATTATTTGATTCGCCCGGATCGTTCGATAGATGGTAGAATTCTTCATGACCATCGTCAAATCGAAGCAATTTGAATTCCATGTTTCGCATGGTCTTGCCATCTGCGGCATCAGGGGTAGTTTTGAAACCTTCCGTAAATGCCCAGGGGCGTTCTGTCGTTGCCTGATTTTTTAAAATGGGTAAAATGCTCTTGCTATCAACCGGCTTATTGGCCGGGATTTGAGCCGGCCAATCGGTGTAGCCAAAAAGCTCCAAAATGGTGGCAAACAAATCGGTCGTATTCACCAGTGCATCGCTTACACGACCAGGGTTGACCACCGAAGGGCCAGAGATCATGAATGGAACATGTACCCCATATTGATAAAGGGTACCTTTTGCCCGGTCTGTATTGGCGATCTGGGCCGTTTGGATGGTATTTCCATTATCACCAATAAAAATAAAATCTGTACTGTCGAACTGGTTATGGACTTCCAGTGAATCAAATAAACGCCCGATCTCATGATCCAGCGCCTCCAGAGAAGCTTTGAAATAGGACTTCGGATTCATCATGATGTCCTGCTGCGTTCCACTCAGATTGGTGTAGGAATGCAATCCTGCAGGCGGCAAATGATACGGTGCATGCGGCGCATTGAA
>CANJPT010000146.1 GCA_947476195.1 Lewinellaceae bacterium
AAATGGTTTTTTACAGCTGCAAAATTACCTTTCAGCATATTTTTGATCTGCTCTATCTTGCGGAGGTAGGATTCCTCTGACTCATACCCTACACAGGGTGCTGCGCAGTTTTTGATATGATATTCAAGGCAGGGCTTGAATTTGTTTTTAGCAATATTGTCCACCGAAAGGTTCAACTGGCAAGTACGGAGTTGAAACAATTTTCGGATCAATTCAGCAATCTGTTCCACCCGAAATTTCTGCAAATAAGGGCCAAAATACAGGGAGCCATCCTTAAACGACTTGCGCGTGAGAAACACCCTCGGAAAGCGCTCCTGCTTGATACAAATGTAAATGAGCGGAGATTTTTCGTCCTTCAGCATCACGTTATACCGGGGCTGATGCTTCTTGATGAGGGTATTTTCAAGCAGTAATGCATCGTGTTCCGTTTCCACGATCATGAATTCAATGTGGTGGGCATTGCGGACGAGCACCTTCGTTTTGGCAAGTTGATGCTTTTTTTCGCCGAAGTAAGAACCCAAGCGGTTGCGCAGGTTTTTGGCTTTCCCTACATATAGAATCGTCCCTTCAGCATCTACATAACGGTAGATACCAGGGTCGGTAGGAATGGTGGGAGCAAAGGCTTTGAATTCGTCGTTGGTCATGTGCTTGTCTGCTAAAAGTGCGGCAAAATTAGCAAGTGAAAGCCATCCTAAATGGTTTCCCTGCACGACAATCATATTTTAAAACATATCGCTGTCTTTTAGTACTTTTTTTGGCTTGCTGAAAGCCCGCGAAGCATCGTACATTTGCTCAATTGCATCTTATTTCGGTTCGTTTTTTTCAAATTTACGCATCCTATGCTAATTCTACGTCTGACTATTGTAAGCTGTTTCTTTTTTTTTGCCAATCTATGCCTTTGGGCACAATGCCCCATAACCGTGGATGCCGGAGATGATATTTATCTCTGTGCTCCGCCTGTGCCTACACAATTGAACGGTGATATTTCAGGGCCATACCTGAGCTTCATTTGGAGTCCGACCACCGGGATGTCAGGCAGCAACACACTCAGCCCTACTGTAACAGTAACCCAAACGACCAGTTATGTTCTTTCGGCTTCTGCCCCGGATTTTGGAAACAACCTCGTAGAAAATGGCGATTTTGAGCAAGGTAATGCAGGGTTTTCAAGCGATTATGGTTACAGCCCCGGCAATCTGGTACCAGAAGGTTTATACGACGTGATCGATAATCCCCAAAGCGATCACCCAAGTTTCGCACCCTGCAATGACCATACTTCTGGCTCAGGCAATATGATGGTCGTGAACGGCGCAGGTAGTCCCAATCAGGATGTATGGTGTCAGACCGTAACCGTTTTACCCAATACACCGTATGTATTGTCCGCCTGGGTCACAACTGTAGTGGCAAGTTCTCCTGCAAAGTTGCAATTCAACATCAACGGCTCCCCCCTCGGCCCTATTTTTAATGCGCCTGGCTCTACCTGCGTCTGGCAAAACTATTTCCAGCTCTGGAATAGCGGAGCAAACACCAGTGCCACCATTTGCATCGTAAACCAAAACACGAACTTAGGCGGGAACGATTTCGCGCTGGATGATATCGTCTTTGCTCCTGTTTGCACCGTAACTGATACCGTGAAGGTATTTGTTATAAATGTCAATGCAATAGCTTCACCACCGGTTGTAACGCTTCCCTGTGAGGGGGCAAGTATTCAACTTTCCGGCGTTGGATCCAGTGCAGGACCTAATATATTTTATGATTGGACTACAAACAATGGTAACATCGTAAGTGGGGGAACCACGCTCAACCCAACCGTGAATGCACCCGGAGAATACACCCTGACGGTGTCTTACGAGGTCAATGGTGCCGTTGTTTGCACCAAAACAGCTGTAGTCAACGTCATTCTTTCCCCCAATCCAATTTCAGCCTGGATCACTCCACCGCTGCCCCTCGGTTGTGGAGCCCCTACCACTTTCTTGTTTGGAAACTCAAGCCAGAGTGGATTTTCATCCTACGAATGGTCAACCTCCAATGGAAACATTGTAAGCGGCGAATTTCAGAAAAACTGCGTGGTGAATCAAGTGGGACTCTATACCCTGCTGGTCACCAATGTCAATACAGGTTGTACTGCTACTGCAGAAGTGACTGTTACCGTCACAAACAATGTCCCGATCGCAATTGCAGATGCTAATGGCATCATTAACTGTATGAACGATTCCGTGCCACTTTTGGGAGCTGGAAGTAGCAGCGGTGCCAATATCGTCTACTCCTGGACCAGCAGCAGCGGGCAGTTCAATGGCCCGACCAATAACCTGAATGCTTCTGCCGGTACAGGCGGCGTCTACATCCTCCATGTGACCAACACCTCCAACAACTGTGTTTCCCATGACACGGTGACCGTGCCCGCTAATATTACTCCGCCTGGTATAATAGGCACTTTGCCCCCAAAAATCACCTGTGACCCCAATCTGGATACAATCTCACTCCTGATCTTGGTAGGACCTCCGCCAGTGGTACAGATAAACTGGACTACTGCCAATGGCCACATCGTTTCGGGACAGACCACCACTACTCCTGTTGTCAGTATGCCAGGCTCCTATATGGTCTCGGTCCTTGATTCCATCACAGGATGTTTCAACTACGATACCATACAGGTCTTAGGCAATTTCAACACACCTATTGCCAATGTATTGCCTGCAGATACGATTACCTGCCAGTCTCCAAGCCTGCAACTTCAAGGCAGTGGCTCACCCGGAGCAAATTTTTCGATTCTTTGGACTGCAAATAACGGCGGCAATATTGTGTCGGGCGGTAACACCCTGACCCCAACTGTCAATTCAGCCGGAGATTATCTGCTCGTTCTACGAGACAGTGTAAGCCTCTGCGCCGATACGGCGATGGTGAGTGTGCTGGCAGATACCAACGTGGTTATTGCGATTGCTAATTCCAGCAACGTCCTGACTTGCTCCACCCAAAGCGCGGTCATCACTTCAAACGGCTCTTCCTACGGCAATAATATTGCGCACCAATGGTCAACCATGGATGGCGTCTTTTTTAGCAGTCCAGACAGCGCTAACACCATAGTCACAGCTCCGGGAACCTACCAACTCTTAGTGACCAACACCGCCACTGGATGTTCGGCCACTGACCTGGCCGTGGTGGCACAAGACACTGCCTCGCCGATTATTGCAATTCTTCCGCCAGACACAATTACTTGTAGTACTTTAACCCAAATTATTCAGGCTCAAAACCTTTCCACGGCAGGAACTTTTTTTTATCATTGGATCTCTGGCCAGGATGACCAAATTACATCCGGCGTAAATACACTAACGCCTACGGTCAACCAATCCGGCGTTTATGTATTAGGCGTCATCAATCTTTCAACAGGCTGTTCTGCTACCGCTACCGCTACTGTACCAGAAGACAAAAACCCTCCAAGTGTTGTTGCCGCTGTGCCGGGACTACTTACATGTACCACGACAACGCAGCTATTGAGTTCGAACGGATCTTCTTCCGGACCAAACTTCAATTACAGCTGGACTACGATAGACGGCAACATAAGCATGGGTGCAAATACACCTAGTCCAACGGTTACAGCACCTGGCACTTACACCTTAGAAATTAGCAGCTCAACCAATGGTTGCACCGCCACCAATTCCATTCAGGTTTTGCAAGACACGGTGGCACCCGCCGCGCTAATCCTAACACCTTCTGATACGCTTACCTGTACAACTTCACAATTGGAATTGATTGGAGATGGAACCGGAACCGGTGCGTGGACCAGCAGTAATGGGAATATCCTTTTTACCACAGGTTTTTTCGCGCAAATTGACGCACCCGGGAACTATGTATTTACGACTACTGATGCAAATAATGGATGCACCGCATTGGCCTCGGTACAGATTTTTGAAAATGTCCAGATCCCAAGCCTGAGCGTAGCGCCGCCTTTCCCACTTACTTGTACCAATACCAGTCTCACACTGAATGCTACAACCACTAACCCAAATCTTCTTTTCAGCTGGCAAACTGGCAATGGCAATATCGTATCCGGCCAAAATACGGCCATGCCGATCGTAGATACACCAGGCAATTATGACCTCACCATCACCGATCAGATCAACGGTTGCAGTAAAACCGCCGGGGCCATCGTTTTTCAAAATATCACCCCGCCAAACATACAGATCACGCAGACCGCACCCATTACCTGCAATAATCTGACGCAAACCATACTGGCTCAAAACCAGTCTGCGTCCAATAATTTTGTGTACAAATGGGTCGCAGCCAACGGTGGAGATATCATTTCCGGCGACAGTACGCTGACCCCGCTGATCAATAGCGGCGGGGATTATATCCTGACTACAACCAACACTGTCAACGGCTGCACAAGCGTCTCCAGCACCAGTATTTTGCAGGATACGAATCTGCCGGTTGCCAACGCTGGCGCTGATGCAACCCTAAGTTGTCTTACCAATTCATTGACCATCAATGGTTCCGGAAGTGGCGCTGCCAACTTAATCTTTGCATGGCAAGCTACCAATGGCGGCAACATCCTTTCCGGAGGCAACACCCCTACCCCACTGGTAAACCAGGCCGGCCTCTATACCCTCACCGTAAGTAACCCGGTCAATGGCTGCGTTGCGCAGGATATCGTTGAAATTTTCACCGATGCAAATGCCCCAACGGCAAACACCGGAACCGCAGCCACGCTCACCTGTGCGCTCTTACAAACGAACCTCAATGCAACGGCAAGCATCGGAAGCAATTTCTCCTACAACTGGACGGCTGCTTCCGGCGGTAATATCCTAAACGGGCAAAATACGCTGACTCCTACCGTAAACGAACCCGGCATCTACACCCTTGCCGTCACCAATAGCACCAACGGCTGTGTAGCCACCAGTACCGTTACAGTACCGGAAAATGTGATTTCTCCTGTTGTAGACGCAGGCACTGTTGCTACGCTCACTTGTGCTGTAACGAATCTGGCGCTTACCGGAACTTCCAATGGGGGCATAGCAACCTATTCCTGGACAACCACGAATGGAAACATTCTATCCGGCGGCACATCACTCAGTCCCGCTGTAAACCAAACCGGAACCTATACCCTTACCGCTACCCTCAGCAGCAATGGCTGTTCTGCAAGTGACGCGGTGACGATTGGCATTGACACCCTGGCACCGAGCTTTCAAATGACTCCGCCGCTTCTGCTCACCTGCGTGCAGTTGAGTACACCCCTGGCAGCATCGGTACAACAACCTGGAGCCGGTAATTTCTCAGCCAACTGGACGACCATCGGCGGTCATTTTGTTGGGGCCCAAAACACTTTGAACGCCAGCGCAGACAAGCCCGGCCTATATATTTTGACCATACAAAATGCACTTAACGGTTGTGCCGCCCAGCAACAAGTGATCGTAAATCAGGATATCCTGGCACCTGCAGCCATCGCTGCTCCAGGGAATGACATTACCTGCGCGATACAAACCTTGAACCTAAGTGGTCTGGGTTCTTCAACCGGCAATATGGGATATAGTTGGACAGCCAGTTCGGGGGGCACCCTTTTGAGTGGCATCAATACCCTTAGCCCAAGTGTCGGCAGTGCTGGCACTTATACGCTGCTCGTAACCAACGGAACCACCGGTTGCACCGCCACCGCCACGACGACGGTAGGAAACAATACCACACCTCCCGTTGCAGCCATTGACTCGCCGGACGTGTTGACCTGCTTGCAAAATACGGTCACCCTCAGTGGTGCAGGCTCCAGTCAGGGGCCAAACTTCACGGCGACCTGGGCCACTTCAGCAGGCAATATTGTGTCTGGACAAGGCACTTTTTCGGTGGAGATAAACAAGATCGGAAATTATATTCTCACGGTTTTGAACACCCAAAACGGCTGTACTGAAACGGCGCAAATACTGGTACAAGAAAACAAGAATACCCCTGGCGCACTTATTCTACCTGCCGAACCACTGCATTGCAACCGACCCCAGATCACCCTGCTGGGCTCCAGTTCAACCATTGGAACCTTGAGCTACACCTGGACAGCCAACGCCGGCGGAAACCTAATCAGCGGCATCAATACCCCCACGCCACTGGTAAACGAACCCGGAAATTATACCCTTCAGGTAACCAACTCGTCGAATGGATGCAGTTCGTCGACCACCCTGACGCTTACCGCCATACCGGATCCTGTCTTTGATCCTTCGCTGTTGCAGCCTAATTGCAAGTTGCAAACCGGCGCTGTAAATTTTGGAGTGGTCACCGGCGGAAAACCTCCCTTCCAATATTCCATGGATGGAGGCCAGACCCAAAGTCAACAGACCGATTACAACGGTATTCTGCCAGGCACCTACCCACTTGTTGTCAGTGATAAAAATGGTTGTACCGCGGCAGAATCGGTAACGATTGAACAACCTTTCATACCTGATCTGACCTTGATCGATGTGCTGACGATCGAGGAAGGCGACTCCATTTTACTTACGCCTTTGACTAACATTGCGCAGAACCAGATCATGGCCTGGAGCTGGTCGCCAGCAACAGGACTATCTTGTACGGATTGCCAGCAGCCCTGGGCAAAGCCCTTGCGTAGCCAGCATTATACCGTGACGGTGGAGGATATGGACGGTTGCCAGGCAGAAGATCGGATCGTGGTAAAGGTCAGCCGCAACCGGCATATTTACCCGCCCACTGCATTCACGCCGAACGAAGACGGCGAAAACGACCGCTTCACACTTTTCACCAAAGGTGTGCGGGAGATCCGCAGCCTGGCCATTTATGACCGCTGGGGGGAGCAGCTGTTTGTTCGTAAAAACTTCCAGCCCAATGATGAGTCGCTGGGATGGGATGGCAGCTTCCGGGGATCGCCGGTTACGCCTGCTGTGTTTGTCTGGGCTGCAGAAGTGGAATATCTGGATGGCGAGGTGGAGGTGGTTTATGGGGATGTTACGGTAGTTCGGTAGTGGGATTGGGCCAATGGTGAAGATTGAATTAAGAAGTAGAAATGAAAGATGGCCGAGGTTTTTTGATGGACGAGTAATAGCGTAATAAAAAAAGCCGCCCCCAATGGGAGCGGCTTTTTGTTTAGTCAGAAGTAAATCGGGTACAGGATGCCTTAGATTAAATCGGTGTTTAAGCAGTGCTTGTTTGTTTTCCTAATTTGATATTGAAACGTGGGAGGTGGGAAAAGGTCACAGATTATGAACAATAAATTTAGACAAAATCTTTATCTCGCCCAAATTTCGGCGACAAACTATGCCTGAACCCAATAAAGAACCAATCATTGTACGCTTGAAATCTCGATTCCCTATCATGTCAAGGTTGTTTGGGGTAAGCAATCCTCTAACCTTGCTCAAAACCTTCATGAAACGCCTGTAACGCAGCACTCATGCTTAAGACCCTATGCTCAAAGCCTTAGCAGTATTTTAATTTGAAAAAATGTTAGATATTGCATTTATTCATTTTAAAAAATGTGATAAAATTCATTTATTCATTTGAAAAAATGTATTTTTGCAGATAAAATTAATTTTAAAAATGAAAAGAGACCTTTATAAATCATTGGTCAGTTGGAAAAATGCCCCCAATCGGAAGCCTTTGATCTTACAGGGAGCGAGGCAGGTCGGCAAAACCTGGTTGATGAAGGAATTTGGCAAAAACGAATTTGAGCATGTGGTCTATCTCAATTTTGAGGGCAGTGAGCGGCTAAAATCACTGTTTGTACCGGATTTTGATGTAAAACGCATCCTGTCCATCATAGAAATCGAAGTCAACCACAAAATACAGCGCGACAAAACGCTGCTCATTTTTGACGAGATCCAGGAAGCGGAAAAAGGACTAACTGCGCTGAAATATTTCTGCGAACAATCCCCTGAACATTACATCGTCGCCGCTGGCTCTTTGTTGGGTGTATCGTTACAAAAAAACACCTCATTCCCCGTTGGAAAAGTGGATTTTTTGCGGATGTACCCGATTAGTTTTTTAGAGTTTTTGGAAAATGTTGGACAAAGCCTGTTGAAAGAACATTTGGAGGCGCAAAACTGGCCGGTGATTGAGGTCTTTCACGACAAATTGGTGGCCTTGTTGAGACTTTACTACTTCATAGGTGGCATGCCTGAAGCGGTGAACAGTTACATCCAGCAAGGCGATTTGAGGGAAGTTCGGGCTATCCAGGAAAAGATTTTGCTAGGTTACGAAAACGATTTTGCGAAATATGCACCCATCGAAATCGTGCCAAAAATCAGGTTGGTCTGGCATACGCTGATAAGCCAATTGGCGAAAGAGAACCGAAAATTCATGTACGGACAAATCAAAAAAGGCGCCCGGGCAAAAGATTTTGAGACGGCCATTCAATGGCTTACCGATGCTGGCATGGTACTTAAAGTGAGTCTTGTGGGAAAACCGACTTTACCGCTAAATGCCTATGCGGATATGGATGTGTTCAAATTGTTTCTGTTGGACATCGGACTGTTGAATGCACTTGCCAAAATTGACCCAAAAATTCTGCTTGAAAAAAACAAAATTTTGACAGAATTTAAAGGCGCCCTGACGGAACATTTTGTTGCGCAACAATTGAAAATTAATCATGAACTCTATTATTGGACGGCCACAAACGCTACTGCCGAAATTGATTTTTTGATTCAATCCCAAAACGGCATTATCCCGATCGAAGTGAAAGCAGAAGAAAATTTAAAATCCAAAAGCTTGAAAGTTTTTGTAGAAAAATACAAGCCAGTCACGGCAATTCGCGCCTCCATGAGCCCTTTCCGGGTACAAGACTGGATGACAAATGTGCCTTTGTATGGCGTTTCGACCATAGGGGAACGGTGATTTTAATGCATCTTACCTGATCCTTATCCCTCCGTGCACTTGTTTAAAAAATAGCAAAGATTTTCCTTTGAATATTAAACAATCTTTTTACATTTGTAACAACTTTCTCTAAAAACCATCCATATGACCAAGTTTTGCCCCCCCCCCCAGGGCAAACGCATTAAAATTTGTCACAAATTAGAAGGAATGATGTCCTTTATGGAAAAAAATGCAAGAGCCGAACTATTCGCAGCCAATTTATAGCTTACTTGACA
>CANJPT010000147.1 GCA_947476195.1 Lewinellaceae bacterium
CATTAAGGTATGAATT
The DNA here is from genome assembly GCA_947476195.1 of Lewinellaceae bacterium. Taxonomy (GTDB): domain Bacteria; phylum Bacteroidota; class Bacteroidia; order Chitinophagales; family Saprospiraceae; genus M3007. Next base: position 17 of record CANJPT010000147.1, read on the forward strand.
GGGGAGGCAAATTTTTTCTTTATCAAGGCGTGAGAAGGGCGCAATGCGGGACATTTTAACCGACGAACAACGCAGAGAAAGGAAAAATCAGACCGCCATATTCACACCTTAATGGCCGGACGCGGCACTAGTAGGGGGAGCTGGAATGGAATAAAAAAGCCCGCCACGCTGGAAGCATGTCAGGCTTAATAATTTTAATACTCACGGTATATTTATTCCCGCTTTTCGCTTGAACGTTCAGTTAAGCTTAAAACTGGATGCACCCAGCAAACCCACATTACAGTATATAGCTGCGACGTAATTTCCGGATTTTAGCCGCTCGTCCAACTTATAGGAGAATGAAAGGCGTTGGGTTTCGCCCAGAGATACGGCTTTTACCTGAAGTGCCTCGATGGCTACATTGCCTGAGGGAGCCTCAATCGTAGTTTTTATGGGATTTGTAGCGGCGATGGGTTTCCCTTTTTCGTCAGTTATGGACAGATAAAGATGCTGCCCCCCTTGGTAATTGGCAGGTACATCTACAAGGTCGAAACTGACCATTATCTCGCGGGCTTTTTTGGCACGAAGGGTCTGCTTATCACCCCGGCTGCCTATTTCTACCCTAAAAGCACTTGCTTTGAACTTGGCACTTTGTGTTTTACGAATCTGATCTTCCAGTTTTTTGGCCAGATCGCCCATCTGGCCAGTCAAGGTGCTATTTTCAGTCTGCAGTTGTTGGTTTTCACCCAGGAGGCGTTTGTTTTCATCTTTTAATTGTTCGTTTTCAACCTGCACGGCGGTGATCAAGGTCTCGTATTCGATCTTTAATTGTCGCAGTTCCTGCACTTGAGTACGCAATTCAGTAAGCTCGCGATTGCTTTGGGACTTGATCTTATTGATGCTAACGTCTTTTTGCGCGATCAAGGCAGCTGTACTTGCTTCCTTGCCACGAAGTCCTTCATTTTCGATGCGCAGTTCGCCATAAGCAGCACTGAGGCTATCCAAAGTATGCTCAATGTTCGCTTTTTCAGCTTCTAAGGATTGGGCACTTTCGCTGAGTTTTGCATTGTCTGCTCCCATATCTCTGGATTTTTTCCAGAAGAATATACTTATGCCAATGCTTCCAATAAGCAGCAGGAGGAGAATAGTGACTAGCTTTCCTGAGTTTTGATTGTTGTTACGGTCGTTATACATAAAGTCGGTATTAGCTGAAATTAAAGAAAATGAAGGGCCAAATAAACAAATGTGTTTGGATTCAGACTACTGGATATTTTGATAATGGATCTTGAAATTGCACTCTAAAAACTTGAAAATCATCTATTTGCAGGATTCTGTCTTAGGTCCAATGTCAAAATATTTAGTAATCTCGTTCGGACTATATGATTCAAACTTTTTAGCGTTGCGAAGTTGCCATTGCTAAACAGGCTGCAAATTAAGGAATCAGGCAGAATTATTTTACTGGAGGCTACGACAGCGCATCATTTGGGTTTCTAAAAAATGTCGCGTCTTTACGTGCTGGAATTGATCGAAAGGTAAGGGCTAATAAAATTTAATTGGGAAAACGAAAAAAAAGGAAATTATCATAGAAAATCCCATCTGAATCAAGTTTTTAGGCAGGCTTATATTTGTTTGATTCTCCAACTTTCCTGTTTTCTCTCTATTTTACACTAAGTTTGCCGCATCATGGAAAAAAAACAAGGCCAACTCGTTCGTAGCATTACCCTTGCGGGTGCAACTATTCTCGTCGTCAGTTCCGTCATCGGTTCCGGCGTGTATAAAAAAGTCGCGCCGATGTCGTCAGAACTGCTCTCACCCGATCTGGTGCTTTGGGCATGGGTGCTGGCAGGGATCATCAGCCTTTGCGGGGCGCTCAGCAACGCTGAGATCGCGGGTATGATGGCCGACTCAGGTGGCGAGTATGTCTATTTTAAGAAAATTTATGGGCGGTTTATGGCCTTTTTATGGGGCTGGAGCACCTTTGCCGTGATCAAAACGGCCTCAGTGGCAGGGATAGCGTACGTTTTTTCGCAATCGTTCAACGCTATTTTTCCACTCCCGCATTTGCCCGAGACCATCGAAAACTTCGAATTCCTGATTTTCAAGCCTTTTGAAAACGCAGGGGTAAAGGGCCTGACCATCGCCTTGATCCTGTCGCTTACCTTTCTGAATTCCCGTGGACTAAAAGGCGCGGCAGCGCTTAGCACTTGGGCTACACGGCTGGTCATTGTTGGTCTGGTTGGAATTGTTATTTCAGGATTGCTCTTTGGTGGGGGCAGTATGACTAATTTACAAACGTCTGCTACCGCTTATGTGCCGCAGGATTGGACAAATTTTTCGTTCATCAAAGCGATGTTCACCGCTTTACTCGCAGCATTCTGGGCCTATGAAGGCTGGAATACCGTTGGGTTCATCGGTGGAGAGATTAAAAATCCGAACCGCAACCTGCCCCTGGCCTTATTTGCCGGGATGATGATCATCATGGGTGCCTATGCAATCGTCAACTTTACTTACCTCTATGTGCTGCCCATAGACCAGATCATCGACGTCTATAAGTCCCAAAACGAAATCGCAGCAGTAGCTGTCGTCCGGCATTTTGCAGGCGGATTTGGTGCAAACCTGATAGCCATTGTGATCCTGATCACCACCCTGGGCTGTACCAATGCCACCATCCTGATGCCTCCCCGGGTGTATTATGCCATGGCCAAAGACGGTTTGTTTTTTCCACGTGCTGCAGAAATTCACCCCAAATATCACACGCCAAACCCGGCCCTTTGGATCCAGGGCATCTGGGCCTGCCTGCTCGTCCTTTCAGGCAGTTTCGACCAACTGACCGACATGCTGATCTTTGCAGCGTTCTTTTTTTACGGTGCAACTGCATTTGGGGTGTTCGTGCTGCGCAAACGGGATCCAGATGCCGAACGACCTTACAGGGTCTGGGGCTACCCGATCGTGCCTGCTTTATTCGTCCTTTTTTGCGCAGCACTCATTGTAGTCACCTGCTTCACCCACCCTCGCGAAGCCGGCCTGGGTGTGGTACTGATGCTCACCGGAGTCCCATTCTACCTTTATTGGAACAGGAAAAATGTATAAACTATGATGTATGATGTATGAACTATGATGTATGAACTATGATGTATGAAATGGCATTATACCCATACTTTGATTCATGAAATGCTTGGAGCCTTTGGTTAATAACAAATACATCATAGTTCATACATCATACATAGTTAAACATGCATGCCGATCAACGCTACATAGAAGCCTTCAGAAGTAATGACGAACGGGTCATTCGCGAGCTGTACAAACAGCATTCCAGCCAGGTCATTCGCTGGGTGGTGTCTCGTGGTGGTGCTTCTGCGGATGCGCAGGATATTTTTCAGGAGGCTTTGGTGGCCATTTTTGAAAAGGCACAAAACGCTGATTTTGTGCTCACTTGTCCCATTGGAGCCTTGATACATGTCATTTGTTCGCGCAAGTGGGTGGATCGGATCCGGCAAAAAAGTCGCGACGTGGGGGTAAGAAAAGGAGAGGAACTGCGATATGAGTCAGAAGTTGAGGGAGACGTGCTGATCGAAGCGGAAGAAGTGCTGGCTGAACAGGCCAGACAGGTGCGTATGCGCCAGGCTTTTCAGCAGATCAGCGAACTCTGTCAGCGGCTACTCACCCTGCTATCCAATGGCATGAAGGCGCCCGAGGCTGCCGTTCAGCTCCAAATGAATAGAGTGGACACCCTTTACCGGCGCAAAAACGCCTGCACGGAGCGTTGGCGCGAAGTGTATCAAGGGATTCGTTAATTCTTTTTTATCACCAGACTGCCATGAACGAGCGCGATAACACATTACTAGACAACTATTTCAACGGCCTGCTTGGGTCGAAGGATGCCCTTGCGGTGGAAGTCCGGGCACTTTCGGAACCCGAATTTTCATTGCGGAAGGAGATGGAGGCTTTCCCGCGAAAAGAGGCCAAACGCGAAGCTTTCATCGCCACGCTCAGGAATATGGAAGGGGAATATTTTCAGGAAAAAGGGACGCAATCACCCCCGCTTACCGTGGTCCGAAACAACATGCCCCGCTGGATCGCACTGGCTGCGTCGGTGACTTTGATTGCGGCAGCGGTCTGGTTTTTTAATCAAAATGGTACACCTGTTTACGAACAATACGCCCAACATACACCGCTCTCTCTGACCGTGATGGGCAATACGGCAAAGGCCAAAACAGACGCTGAAACTGCCTTTGGGCAAAAGGATTATGCCCGTGCACTGGCTGCCCTGGATCAGGTATTGGTAGCTGAGCCGGATAATATCAAGGCTACTTTTTATCGGGGGATTTGCATCCTTGAGTTCGGGCGAGGTTCGGAAGCCAGAGCGGTGTTTGAGCCTTTGGCAGCTGGCCGTTCGGCGCTGCGGGAGGATGCAGCCTGGTATGTTGGCCTGAGCTATCTGAAAGAAAAAGATCTGGAGGTTTGTAAGGTGGCCTTGGGCAAAATTGGGCCAGGAGAGGCGCATTATAAGGAGGCGCAGAAAATTTTGAAGGGATTGTAATTTTGGATTTTCATTGGTTCTAAATAACCCAATTTTTGAAATAACGGGATCAAAATAGCCACAGAGCGGCGCAATATCGGTAGACAATGGCCATCAATCGAAATCAGGCGAGCAGAGCCGGGCGATCATTTCGCGGCTCTGCTCGCCTGAGGCATGGGTGTGTTCAAAAGCTACAAACGTTGAGCCTCTACGAGGCTAAGACTAAAAAACGTAATTGTTGGATTAGCAGGATCAAAAAAGCCGCAGAGCGGCGCAATATCGGTAGACAATGGCCATCAATCGAAATCAGTCGAGCAGAGCCGGGCGATCATTTCGCGGCTCTGCTCGCCTGAGGCATGGGTGTGTTCAAAAGCACACCAAACGTTGAGCCTCTACGAGGCTAAGACTAAAAAACGTAATTGTTGAATTAGCAGGATCAAAAAAGCCGCAGAGCGGCGCAACATCTATAGACTAAAAAACGTAATTGTTGGATTAGCAGGATCAAAATAGCCGCAGAGCGGCGCAATGTCGGTAGACAATGGCCATCAAACGAAATTAGGCGAGCAGAGCCGCGAAATGATCGTTCGGCTCTGCTCGCCTGATGCATGGGTGTGTTCAAAAGCTACAAACGTTGCGCTGCTCCGAGGCTAAGCGCTGCCAATACTACACGAATCAAACATCAATTTATGGAAGCCTACGGCGCAGTACTAAACCTGGTCATTCCCATCTTTTTTGCCTTGTTTTTCATTGAAACCATTGTCGCCTGGCGACGGGGTGCTCACGTTATCCGGGGCCTGGACAGCATTTCCAGTTTCAGCTCGGGTATCACCAATGTGGTGAAAGATGTGCTTGGCTTGAGTGTGGGGATACTCAGTTATGTCTGGCTGGCAGACAAAGTTGCTTTGGTGCACATCGAAGCGAGCTGGGCGGTGTACCTGATTGCTTTTATCGCGGTTGATTTTCAGGGCTATTGGGTGCACCGATGGAGCCACGAGATCAATTTTCTCTGGAACCGGCACATCATTCATCACAGCAGCGAGGAGTTTAACCTGTCTTGTGCCCTGCGCCAATCGGTCTCGACGTTTATCAATTACTTCACTTTTTTGCTGCTACCAGCGGCCTTATTGGGTGTGCCAGGCAAGGTGATCGCTATCATTGGGCCCTTACATTTGTTTTTACAATACTGGTACCACACACAACTTATTGGCAAAATGGGCTGGCTGGAGCACATCATCGTCACCCCTTCACACCATCGGGCGCACCATGCCATCAATGCGGAGTACATGGACAAGAATTATGGCCAGATCTTTATTCTCTGGGATAAATGGTTCGGCACTTTTCAGGAAGAACGCGCGGATGTACCACCTGTATATGGCGTAAAACGCCCGGTCCATACCTGGAATCCCTTCAAGATCAATTTTCAGCACTTTTGGCTGATCTTCACGGATGCCTGGCGGGCACGCAGTTGGTGGGATAAACTGCGCATCTGGTTCATGCCCACAGGTTGGCGTCCGGCGGATGTGGCAGAACGATACCCGGTTTTTGCCATCAGCGATGTCTATCATTTTGAGAAGTACGACACGCCAGCTTCACGCAGCCTGGTAGTTTGGTCCTGGATCCAGATGTTCTTCAGTTATTTTCTATTGATCTACTTTTTTGCTTTTATCGGAAGCATTGGCTCCCCCGGCATTTTTCTGTACGGGGCATTTGTTTTTGCTGCGATCTACGCCTATACCGAATTGATGGATCGCAACCGGTATGCAGGGTGGTTTGAAACCATCAAGTCTGCCTTTGGACTTTACCTGATCTGGCAATCGGGCGATTGGTTTGGTGCGCGGGGAAATGTTGGGGTGTGGTACGTTTATCTGGTGGGTGGGTACTGCATTTTATCTGTGGTAGTCGTTTTCTGGCTGGTGGAAAGGGAAATGAAAGTGGGAGCTTCTACCCTGAGTAAGGCTTCTTAAGTTGCGCTGGGAGGATGAAAAAGGAAGTAAAATTGTCTGGTGTAATGCTTGCAAAATCATACTCGGAATAAGCCGATGTAACGATTAATCATACTTTTGGCGATTATAATCCCCAAAAGTGTGGCTTTTTGGGGATTATAACCACTAAAAAGTTTTTTATTGTACGCAATCAAAAGATAACTATCTGGGATACTTCAACCCAATTTTACCTTATCTCCCGGAAACTTCCGAATCAATTTCCGGACACCAGCCTCAATCTCTGCATAAGGGAGTGCTTCCTTCGCAATGTAGCTGACCATCAAAGAGATGTTCAGGTCTGAAGCCTCGATCTTATCGTAGAATTCCTGCTTTTGCAGTCGATAGGCCTCGCGGATCTGGCGTTTGAGGCGATTGCGAGCCACGGCGGTTTTGAAATTGCGCTTGGGCACAGAAATCAGTACCTGCACCCGGCTCATCGCAGCCAAATAAGGAGAGGATTCCTTCCACACGACGCGCAAGGGGTAGGCCACAAAGGAATGGCCGCCCCTGAAAAGACTGCTGATCGCCTTCCGGCTTTTGAGTCGTTCTGGTCGTGTGAAGCTTGGCATAGGTACAAAAATAAGACTTCCGAGACCGCAAGGGCTTCGGAAGTCTTATCAATTTTGTTCAGCCATCTTTCGCAAGTATTGAACTTGCAAAAAATTATGCGTTTGTCTTCAAGCGACGCTCGTCAGAAACGGTAAGTTTCCAGCGACCTTGCTTACGACGGCGGGCCAATATTTTGCGTCCATCTTTGGACTCCATGCGCGTACGGAAACCGTGCTTGTTGCTGCGCTTTCTCCGCGAGGGTTGGTATGTACGTTTCATCGCTTACTCTGTAAAATTTGTTCTTTCCGAAAACGGAGCGCAAAGGTAGACTTTGTTTTTTAAAATCAAAGCCTCCGGTGTAGAATTTTCTGAAAATGGTTTTTGGGAGATTGACCGGGTGAATTTGAGTCTCCCGGTCAATCTCCCAAAAAGCTATGATCGCAGCACAAGCACTTTGCCAGAAAATATCTGCCCGCTCTTCGTTGTCAAATTAAAAAAGTATAATCCTGGCACTAAATTTTCGAGATTTAGATTCATTGAGGCGCCTTCCCATTTGCCAATTCTAAGGTTTTGACGGGAAGCGTCGGTGAGTATCCATTGGCCTTCCACCGGGGTTGGAAGACTGAAGGTGGTTTCGATAGATGCCGGATTGGGATAAACCACTACCGAACCCCACTGTACAGGTAATTCCTTCGTGCCTATCAGCGTAGAATCGCATTCAAAATACGATTGCCTGTAATGAGGCATGTTAGGGATCGTAGCAAAATTGTAGGAGGGTAGTACGATTCCATGTTGCACCAAATCGCAACTCAGACCGGGGCAATTGGGCTTATTGATCACGTGAAGATTAAAGGTGCTGCTCGTGTTAGAGATGTAGATTTTCCCGTCAGGGGCCAGTGCGGCGAGGTAGAAGATGGTGGGATATGGATTTTGGTAGCCATCCCAGGTGGCAATTTTTATCTTGCTGGATTCGATGTCAGGGGCCTGCAAGTCAAACTGATAGATATTTTTTCTTGCGCAGACGTATAAATATCTCGAATTGGACGATACCGCCACTCCAGCGATGTAATTGATGGTGTCGTTTGAAAAATCAATATGGATAGGGTTAAGAAGATCACCCGTAGAGGCATCAAAATCAAAGATGTTCAGCCCGTTCCATGCATTGAACCGGATGTATTTTTTCCCGTTAGGGGAGAAGGTCACTTGCGCGCCCAAATCCTGGTCATTCCAAACATTGCCCGCACACTTGAGTTGAGCAGGCTGTACGCCCTCGGATGTAACAGGCACAAGGAAGTAGCAATTGGAGTGCGATTTGGGCACGATAACCCACCAATCTTGGCCGTTGGATTGCTTTACAGCCTGAATATTCCCCCTTGCAAGGGTATCGAACACTGCGACCTGATTTTTCAACACCACCGCGCCATAGCCAGAGTCATGTGCCAGATCAACCTTTTGATAAAATAACCTTTGCGGTGCTAACTCAAGAAAGTTAGTGCCTGCATATGGCGTTACAAAGTCAACATTTAATACATAAAATATACTGTCTCCTTCTGGGGAAGGAATGGCGATAACGCCCTGAATGAGCGGACTGCCCCCGGAGGAACAATAAATATCTTCTATCAAGCCAGGGTTGATACTATCCCCGTTGAGCATGATTTTGCCTTGTTGATTGATTATTTTACAACCGTTAGAAGAAAAAAGTAAATTTCCATCCTGATCGCTCATACTGGTGTTTGAGCCATCCATAAAAAGCCCGGTCTGCTGATAGGAAATATCAACAGGAAAATAATTGAAGTCAAGGGAAATTCCACCTCCTGCCGAATTCCCGCCAATAATCCAACGGTAATCCCTTTTATCCTGAGCGTCGAGA
>CANJPT010000148.1 GCA_947476195.1 Lewinellaceae bacterium
AAAAACCTCTCGCCACAGGATTGTGACGGGAGGTTTTTTTGTTTTGAAATTGATGGGGCAGCGAGCGCGTTGATGTTTATTTCAATCAGATCGCCACTTCACTCATTTTATCTGGCTTCTTTCAAAGAGCTGCCACCAAAAACGAGGAGCAGTATAAGTAGACATGTGAGAATAACCATAGGATTAAGATTTTTTTGGTAAAAAATTTCGTTTAGAATCTGAATACATAGTAACAAAAACGAAGCCAACTTTTATTTCGTACCCTGGATGTCGAAATTTTTATTGCCATTGACAGGCATTAACCTGAAATTTAAAAAAAAATGGATGCTGAAATTGATGAGGAATGGTAGCAAGATATAATTTTACGACCCAGTTCTACCATAATACGGGTAACCTGGTTTAGATATATTTTTAAAAAAATTATGCTTGCTTTCGACTGATTTTTTGAAACAACCAAGCAGCACCCATCACCACCCCACAGCCAAGTGGGTTATACCAGAGAAATGCTTCCTTATTTAACCAAAAGCAAACCAGTACAATGGCCTCTCCCACCAATGCTGCGTAAAAGATTGCACGGCCGTTCACGCTTTTTAAAAAAAATGCCGTGAAAAATATGCCCAGTATGGTCCCATAAAACATAGAACCTATCATATTAACTGCCTGGATTAGATTTTCCGAAAGCGAAGCAAAGATGGCGAAGGCCACGATAAAGCCTCCCCAAATGACCGTAGCAATTTTAGAAGCAAGCAGGTAATGTGCATCGGTTTTCCCGGGTGCGAGCGAGCGCCTGTAAATATCGGAGACCGAAGTGGCTGAAAGTGCACTGAGTTCAGAGGATGTTGTACTCCAAGAAGCGCAAAAGATCATGGCCAACATAAGTCCGACAAGACCAACAGGGATGTGGCTGAGCACAAAGTTGATAAACACATAATCTTTATCATTCGCATCCTTCACACCTGCGCTTTGGAGCACGGTTTTAGACTGGGCAAGGAGTTCGAACCGTTGCTTTTCAAGTATTTGAAGTTGGCCAATGGCAACCTGTACGCCTGCAGGGTCCTCCGTTTTACGCGCCTGTTGAAGGGTTTCGAGTACCTGCTTTTTCTCTTTAAAAATTAAGGCATCGGCACCTTCCAATCTGGCATACTCTGCTGCCTGAGCTGTGCCAACTAGTTTGGCACGGTTGGCCTGATTGAAATGTAAAGGCGGCTGATTGAACTGATAAAAAACAAAGACCATCACCCCTACCGACAACACGAGCATTTGCATCGGAATTTTGATCATTCCGTTAAAAATAAGCCCCATGCGGCTTTCACGGAGCGTTTTGCCAGAGAGATAACGCCCGACCTGACTCTGGTCCGTGCCGAAATAAGATAGAAAAAGAAAAGTGGCGCCCAATACACCTGACCATACATTATAACGGTCGTTCCAATTGAATGTCCAATCCAGCATCTGGGTTTTGCCCGTTGCACCGGCTATTTGCCAGGCTTCGGAAACGCCCATACCGTGCGGTAATTCATGCAAGATCAAAAAAAACGCTAAAACAAGGCCGCCAAGCATAATACCCATTTGCAATTCCTGCGTCCGACTTACAGCACCACTCCCGCCGGATGTGGTGTAGATAACCACAAATACTGCCATGAAAAAATTGGTAAGCGCAAGATTCCAGCCAAAGACTGCGCACAAAATGATGCTCGGCGCGAGGATACTAATACCGGCTGCCATACCTCGCTGTATCAGGAAAAGCACTGCAGTCAGGGTGCGCATCCGCAAGTCAAACCGTTGTTCCAGATATTCATAGGCCGTGGTAACTCGCAATTTATAGTAGATGGGCAACACAAAAAATGCCAAAAAAAGCATAGCGATCGGCATCCCAAAATAAAACTGGATAAACTGCATCCCATCCGTGTACGCCTGACCAGGCGTGCTCAAGAACGTGATCGCACTGGCCTGTGTGGCCATGATGCTAAGACCAATGGTCCACCAGGGCAGGTCGCGTTTGCCTGCAAGAAAATCGTCCGGGTCACTGACCTCGTCTTTGCGGCTTTTCCATACGCCATACAGTACAATAAAACCAAGTGTGCCAACAAGAACGGCCCAATCTAAAAGGTGCATTTTTTAAATTTCGTGGTAGGCGGTTCTTTGCCTACGCTTTTTGAATAATTATTTCGAAAGACTTCACCATCAACCGTGTACCGTCAACCGTTCAAGCAGCAAAAGAATAATACAAAATAGCGCCCAAAATACCCAGGAAGAAGATCCATGCCCAAATACTGAGGCTATTTTCTCGCCAAACGTTGAATAGCTTTTCCATGATATTTCGCCAATCAAGCTCCCCATCCCGACCTCTTGTAATGGGCTCATGCACCAATAGGAAAAACCGGCGTAATCCTTTACGGGCCTGGTCACCATGCTTGGTAAGCACCATAAATTGATTGTTGAGAAAACGCAGGTCAAAAAGCTCATTCCTGCCACCCATTTCAATAATCAGGGCGTTTTCAACACCCAATTGCCGCCAGGCCCCTTTCATCAGGTTGCCATCGAGCGAAAGGAGATACTCTCCGTTTTGGCCAAAAATATGAAGAATCGCTTCATGAAAGCCTTCCTCATCTCGCACTTCTTTCCAGCGTTTATCGAGCCAGAATTGGGTTTCACGCAGATCTTCACCGTAAGGGATCACCTTGGGCAGGATAAAATCTAAGTGCGAATCCATATCTCCCAGGTCCTTTGGCAAATCAGGACTCAGGGCACGGGAAATATCGCGGATCAGGGAAGTGAATATATCCATGTAATTCGAGTGGAAAGAGGTATCAGGCAGCAAAAGTCGGAAAATGATTGGTAATTCAGGCCTGTAGCTTTCGTACATTTCCCCCATGAAATTTTGCACCACTACCAAAGGCACCCGTGTGGCCTATAAAAAGCACCCCAAGGGATCCGGGGATCTGCAAATACCGCTTGTGCTGCTCCATGGCTTTTGCGAAGATCATGGGGTATGGGCGCCGGTCAATTCATTGCTGACGCCGCCTTCGTTGTTGTGGATCGACCTGCCGGGTTTCGGCGGGTCAGAACTTCCGGTCAACCCAGATATGAAGCCCTATGCTGAGGCAATCCTGGCGGTTTTAGAGGCAGAAAGTATCCATCAATGTGTGATGATCGGCCATAGCATTGGCGGCTATGTTGCCCTTGAATTCGCCTCCAGATGGCCGGAACGGCTGGTGGGGCTGGGACTTTTTCACTCGCATCCGTTTGAAGATTCAGCGGAACGAAAGACGGCTCGTCAACGCGGTTTAGACACCTTGCAGGCAGGTAAACGCGACCTATATGTAACACAATTATTTCACAACTTATTTGCGCCAAGGTTTTTGCAAAAAAACGCAGGCATACTCAGTCAATTAATTTTAAATGGCAAAAAACAAAGTGCCGATGGCATCTCTGCTGCACTACAGGCCATGTTGACCCGCCGTGATCATCAGCAAACGCTTTCTTCCTTAAAAGACTGCCCAGTGCTTTTTCTACTCGGCAAATTAGACTCCCTGGTGACACCCGAACAGGGCTTAAAAGCTGCTTTATTGCCTGAAATAACAGATTTACAACTCCTGCCAGAGGCTGCACATATGGCAATGTACGAATACCCGGAAGAATCTGCGGCTATTTTAAATTCATTTTGGGACTTTTGCAGGGTGAGGAAATTCGTGAACCAAAACTCCATAAAGGTCCAATAGTCTAAAATCACGCAGTCTAAAATGTCTCCCGTCCTCCTTATCATGGCCATTTTGCCCGGTTTATTAATTTGCTGGGCCGTTTATCGGGCTGATAAATATGAACCTGAGCCGTTCGGACCGCTGGCACTATGTTTTGGCCTGGGGGCAGCCATCACTATGCCCGTCATTCTATTGGAGCAGCAGTTGATCCCAATGGTCGGCGAGATTGAACGGGATCCGATGGTGACTTTTTTGATGGCTTTTGGGGCTATCGCTCCTGTGGAGGAAATTGTAAAATGGCTGGCCCTGATCTTTGGGGCGTTCGTTTGGCGTTTTTTCAATGAGCCTTTTGACGGGATCGTGTATGCTGTGATGATTGCGATGGGCTTCGCCACAGTAGAAAACCTTTGTTATATCGACCTTTATGGACAAGAAACTGCGTTGTTGCGGGCCTTTACAGCGGTCCCTGCACACCTGGTATTTGCGATTCCGATCGGTTACTATGCCGGTTTGGCTAAATTTCACCCCACAGAACGCAACCATCTGCTGCTGCGGGGCTTGCTCGTTAGCATCTTACTGCACGGAACCTACGATTTTCTCGTCTTACAAAATTGGACCAAATGGCTTAGTTCAATCGGCGCATTATCCATTTACCTTTGCCTTTATTATTTCGGGGCACTGATGCGGGAACATTTGGAGAATTCTCCGTTCAGGCCGAAGGAAGAGGAGACTGGCTATTGAACTTTTTGACTGAAATTTCCTTTCTCCTGCCTCTGGCTGCGTATCGTACCTTTGCGCTCCCTGATCAAAAAATCAAAGCACCCAAACAAGATTCATGGCAAAAGAATGGACACTCGGTGAAAAAGCTTCCGGGCTAAAAAAAGAGACCGAATACGCAGTACTGGTAAGTCTGATCACGCCCAACGTGACAGAGACGCAGGCGCACGAATATATGGATGAACTCCAGTTCCTGGCTGAAACAGCCGGCGCTGTCACCATCAAACGTTTTACCCAACGCCTACCCCACCCCGAACACCGCAGTTTTATCGGAAAAGGTAAAGTTGAAGAGATCCGGGAATACCTGGATCGGCACGAGGAGGTCACGATGGTGATCTTCGATGATGACCTTTCGGGTAAACAGACCAATAATCTGGAGGAGATCCTGAAAGTGAAGATCGTGGACCGCTCTACCCTGATCCTGGATATTTTTGCTTCGCGTGCGCAATCGGCCCAGGCCAGAACACAAGTCGAACTGGCACAGATGAAGTATCTTATGCCTCGTTTGCGCGGCCTTTGGACACACTTAGAGCGGCAAGCGGGTGGTATCGGAACGCGTGGTCCGGGTGAAACCCAGATCGAGACCGACCGACGCATTGTGCAGTATCGAATGAATATTCTGGAAGGCCGGCTTAAAGACATAGACCGTCAAAACCAGACGCAACGCAAAACCCGTACTGAAATGGTACGCGTTGCATTGGTCGGCTACACCAATGTGGGCAAAAGTACCCTGCTCAATTTCCTGTCCAAATCAGAAGTGCTGGCAGAAAACAAATTGTTCGCCACACTTGACACCACGGTGCGCAAGGTCGTGTTCAATACCATGCCCTTCCTGTTGTCCGATACAGTTGGATTTATCCGAAAACTGCCCCACCACCTGGTCGAAAGTTTCAAAAGCACCCTCGATGAGGTGCGCGAAAGTGATATTCTCCTGCATGTGGTAGATGTGGCACATCCACAATTTGAAGATCAGATCCGAACAGTGCAAAAGACCTTGCATGAACTAGGGGCGGCAGAAAAGCCTACCCTCATGGTATTCAATAAGATAGACCTCTACCGCGAACGCTGGTACGATGACCTGCTCGACGATGCCACCAAAGCAGAGATCGAACGGGAGCTTCGCGAGCGTATGATGCATACCTATGGAGAGAGTGTTTTTATCTCCGCCTACACCAAGGAGGGCATCGAAGATTTTCGGGAGCGGCTTACGCGTTTGATCAAAGAGACGTATGTGGTTCGGTATCCGCATCAGGTGAAGAGTTGGAGTTGAATAAGTTTCAAGTGGAAAGTTGCAAGAGGAAAGTCATTTAACGCCTTTGATAAAAACCTATAAGGTTTTAAAAACCTTTTAGGTTTTCATCCAGCTCCAATAAAAGATACTTGAACCAAACCAGCATTCCCTAAACAAAAAAAGGGGCAGCCATTACGCCGCCCCTTTTTCTGAATCAATCTTCCTCCGCCGGAGATCCAATTTCCGGTGTATGTGAACTTTCGCCGGGTGTGGAATCGATGAACGGGCGTTTGCCGATAATCGCTTCCAGATCGGCCCGGTGTAGCACCTCTTTTTCAAGCAAAGCTTTCGCCAGCAGATCGAGCTGTTTGCGCTTGTCTTTCAGCAGCATTTTGGCGCGCTTGTACTGATCTTCGATCATGATCTTTACTTCCTGGTCAATGAGATAGGCCGTTTGCTCCGAGAAGGGGCGATTGAAACTATCATTGAGCATGGAATAGTAAGATACATTCCCTACTTTTTCGCTAAACCCATGATTCACGATCATATCGTAGGAAAGGCGGGTAATGTGATCAAGGTCGCTTTGTGCGCCGGTACTGATTTGATTAAATACCACTGATTCGGCTGCGCGGCCACCGAGGGTCATGCAAATATCGTCGAGCAGTTTTTCCTTCCGGGTGATATACTGTTCTTTTGGAAGGTACTGTGCGTAGCCCAGGGCAGCAAGGCCACGGGGTACGATGGTCACTTTCACCAGCGGGTGAGCATATTCCAGGAACCAGCCACAGATCGCGTGGCCTGCTTCATGGTAAGCAATGATCTGCTTCTCTTCGGGGCTGATGATCTTATTCTTTTTCTCCAGGCCACCAATGACCTTGTCGAGTGCATAGTTGAAATCGTCCAGGTCTACCGCCGATTTTTCGCGGCGGGCAGCGATAAGGGCAGCCTCATTGCAGACGTTGGCAATATCAGCACCTACAAATCCCGGGGTCATTTCAGACAGGGTGATCGCCTTGACATCAGGTGACACCTTGATGTTTTTCATGTGCACCTCGAAGATCTGGGCACGACCTTTCAGGTCCGGACGTCCGATACCAATCTGGCGGTCGAAACGGCCCGGCCGCATAAGGGCCTGGTCAAGAATGTCGGGGCGGTTGGTAGCAGCCATCAGAATTACGCCCTTGTCGGTTGGGAAACCGTCCATCTCCACAAGGAGTTGGTTCAGGGTATTCTCCCGCTCGTCGTTGCCACCTTGTACCGCACCGCGTCCACGGGCGCGGCCGATTGCATCGATTTCGTCAATAAAAATGATACAAGGCGCTTTTTCTCGGGCATTTCGGAAAAGATCACGGACCCGGCTTGCACCGACACCGACGAACATTTCCACAAAGTCAGAACCTGAAATGGAGAAAAACGGTGCATTGGCTTCGCCCGCTACAGCCTTAGCCAGCAAGGTTTTACCCGTACCTGGCGGCCCCACGAGCAAGACCCCTTTGGGTATCTTACCCCCCAGAACCGTATATTTTTTCGGATTTTTCAGAAAATCCACGACTTCCATCACCTCCTCTTTGGCTTCGTCAAGACCTGCCACATCTGCGAATGTGATGTTGACCTTAGAATTGCTATCAAAAAGCGTGGCTTTTGATTTTCCGATGTTGAAGATTTGTCCACCAGGACCACCAGGACCGCCACCCATACGGCGCAGGATAAAGATCCATAGGCCAATGAAGATGAGGATTGGCAGACCAAAATTAACCATGACAGCGGACCAGTTGATGCGGTCTTCTATCTGGAGTTCGATGGGCTGCTGCTTTTTTTCCTTGATAATCTGCTCGTTGATCTTGTCGATCTTAGAGGAAGCAATCTCAATACTTCCGATACTCATCACATAGTGTGGCTCGTCGGAGTTAAACAATGACTTTTTGGGCACTTTAACTTTTGTGGCGTGTTCAGATGCCAGAAGGGAGTCTTTTTTAATATAGACATAAGCATCTTTGGGATTCACCACCACAAAGCGTTCTATATGGCCTTTTTTAGCCCACTTTTCAATATCTGTCCAGCTTGCATTCTCGGGTTTCCCCGAAAATTTGGTGAACTGTAAAGCCAAAAGTCCCAACCCAATGAGGATAAACACCCACATAAAGTTGAAGCGCGGCATACCTCCACCCTCGCCATTTTCGTCGGGGCGACGTTGCTCGGGCGAATCGTCTTTTCTCTTTTTGTCTTCCATGATTGTGTGGCGCGATATTTAATTCGCGTTATGATTGTTGAGATTTACACTTCACCGAATTCGGTCACTTTCGCATCGCTCCAAAGATGTTCGAGTTCGTAAAAATCGCGCGTTTCAGGGTGAAAAACGTGTACCACCGTATTGAAGTAGTCCATCAAGATCCAATTGGAATTGCTGGAGCCCTCTGTGTGCGAAGGTGCCGTTTCGAGTTCATCCTTCACTTTTTTGAAGATGCTGTCGGTGATAGCTTTGACGTGTGTGTTGGAATCGCCTTCGCAGATGATAAAAAAATCTGCCGGTGCGTCGCCGAGTTTCCTAAGATCGAGTTGAACGACCTTTTTGCCTTTTTTATCAAGGATACCCTCGACGATGAGGTGATTAAGTTGTTCGAGTTGCGGTTGTTTTGACCGCCGTTTGGGAGTGCTGACCAAATTAGTAGAGATAATTTAAAAAAAATTAAGATCAAAGGTAGGGGAAAAGGCTGTTATTTCGCCCTTTACATTTCAAACCATATGTCAAACACCCTATTTGTAGGAAAGGTTTACCACCGTTTCGATGAATTACCATCTACGAACGATTTGGCTGCCAAATTAGTTGATTTATCTGAAGTCTCTTCCCCTTTGAAAGGTTTAGAGGGGACTGCAAAAACCAAGCCGCCAGAAGGAACAGTGGTCAGGGCTGCCAATCAGACAGCCGGACGCGGGCAACTTGGCAGTAAATGGCATAGTTCTTCTGGAGATAACTTGCTCCTTAGCATTATCTTCTACCCTACCTGGCTCGAAGTGCAGGCACAATTTTACCTTAGTATGGCGGTGGCGTTGGGGGTAAATGATGTCATTGGGTCATTGGGTCATTTGTCATTGGGTCATTCGTCATTGGGTCATTCGTCATTGGGTCATTCGTCATTGGGTCATTCGTCATTGGGGCGTTTGTCATTGGGTCATTCGTTATTGGGGCGTTTGTCATTGGG
>CANJPT010000149.1 GCA_947476195.1 Lewinellaceae bacterium
CAACTCACCCAAAACGGTGTTGCCTTAAAAAGTAGCTCGTAGATCTTTAGCCGAACCATTAAGATCGGGTTTCGCAGCTATGCAACGCTGAATGCGCAACGTCCGGATAAAAAATATCACTCGATTTGCCCGTCTTGGTAATTGAGGAGGGCCTGCCTATACTTTCTGCCCTGAAATCTCTTAATGTTAATCCAATAACCAATTAAACCAAGCCCTTGTCCTTACTTAAATACTCGCGCCGCCTCTACAGCTTTCTGCCAGCCCCGGTAAAGTTTATCAGCTTCTTCTATCGGCATGGTAGGCATGAAATTGCGTTCCAGTTGCCAGTTTTGAGCAATATCGGCCTGATCCTTCCAGTAGCCCACCGCCAGGCCTGCAAAATAGGCCGCCCCTAAAGCAGTGGTTTCTTGCACAATTGGCCGTTCTACGTCCACCCCAAGCATATCGCTCTGGAATTGCATCAGAAAATTGTTGCGTACCATTCCACCATCCACACGTAGTTTCTTGAGCTTAATGCCAGAATCATGTTCCATTACAGAAAGTACGTCTTTGGTCTGATAAGCGGTGCTCTCCAGGGTAGCGCGTATGAGGTGGCTACGACTGCTTCCACGGGTAAGGCCAAAAATAGCGCCACGCACTTCTGAATCCCAATAAGGTGTGCCTAATCCGACAAATGCCGGGACCACATATACGCCTTCTGAAGAGGAAAGACTCAGCGCATGCCGCTCTGTATCGGCGGCATCGGTGAATAGCTCCACGGTGTCGCGCATCCATTTTACTGCACTTCCAGCTACAAAAATGGAGCCTTCCAGTGCGTATGATATTTTCCCGTTAAGCCCCCAAGCAATGGTAGTGAGCAGACCGTTTTGTGAAGCAACTACTTCAGAACCAGTATTCATGAGCATAAAACAGCCCGTACCATAGGTGTTTTTGGCCATGCCTTCCGCAAAGCAACCTTGTCCAAAAAGCGCGGCCTGCTGATCGCCCGCGATGCCTGAAATAACGATGCCTTCAAGTCCAAGCATTGATGCCTTCGCATGTCCGAATATTCCAGAGGAATCCAGTACCCTGGGAAGCATGGAATCCGGAATATCAAAAGCCGCCAGTAACGATTCGTCCCACGCCAGTTCCCGGATATTATAGAGCATTGTACGGGATGCATTGGTAAAGTCTGTGGCATGCATACTCTCTTCGCTAAGGTTCCAAAGAATCCAGGTATCTATGGTGCCAAACAGCAGGTTACCTGCAACAGCATCCTCCTTAGCACCGGGAACATTATCCAGGATCCATTTGATCTTCGTGCCAGAAAAATAGGCGTCAATCAGAAGCCCGGTTTTGTATCGCACCTCTGAATCCAGACCCTTAGCTTTCAACACTTCGCAGATTTCCATGGTCTGACGGCTTTGCCAAACGATGGCATTGTAGACTGGTTTTCCGGTTCTTTTATCCCAGACTACGGTAGTTTCCCGTTGGTTGGTGATACCAATCGCCGCGATGTTTTGCGGACCAACCTTTTTTGCAACTTCCTGAACCGTAGATAATACCGTTTCCAGAATCTCGATAGGATTGTGTTCTACCCATCCAGGCTTGGGGAAATATTGGGTAATGTCTTCCTGTGCCACTGCAATTGTGTTGCCCTGTTTGTCAAACACGATAGCGCGGGTGCTGGTGGTGCCCTGATCGATGGATAATATGTATTGCATGAATGCTGGAATGACGAAGATGAAACGAAAAAGAAGAGGGTGTCTCAAAAATCCGGGTTCAGTGTTTATTCTGAAAATAAACGTTTAAAATATCTAAAATATATCATATTTTAGATAAAATATAGATTTAAATCCCAATAATTCAAAACATTATTTTTTGCTAAAAAGTACAAATTGCATTTTGAGACATCCTCTTCTTATTCAGGGTGGGTTGATGCTTATTTAGGATTGATCCCCAATAATTCTACTTCAAAGACCAGCGTTGAATAGGGCTTGATCTTTGGGGTTGGGCTTTGTTCTCCGTAGGCAAGTTCCGATGGAATACAAAACTTGAACTTATCACCGACATGCATCAATTGAAGCCCTTCTGTCCAACCCGGGATTACTTGGTCCAGTCCAAAATCGATGGGCTCGCCTCTTTCAACACTGCTGTCAAAAACGCTTCCATCGATATTAGTACCATGATAATGCACCTTCACATTGTCACCTTTTTTGGGGCTTTCAGTACTAGTCCCTTTTTTAAGGATCTCATATTGCAGCCCGGTAGCTGTGACCATTACTCCTGGCCGTTTTTTATTCGCTTCCAGAAATTGTCTGCCCTCAGCGCTGGCTTTTTCACTTTCCTTTGCTTTTGCGGCCTGATTGAATTTCATAAAAATTTCATTCGCAGCTTCAGGAGTATAGGCCAGGGCTTCTCCTTTTAGGGAGGATGACATTGCTTTTAAAATCAAATCAATGTTCAGTTCCGAAGGCATTTGTCGTTTCAGGTTGTTACCGACCAGCATGCCGAATGCATAACTGGCACTGTCAATTTCATTGCGCATGGTTGATTGGGCAAATAAGCCTCCGCAAACGGCTGCGGTTAGCATAGTCAAAACTATTTTTTTCATGTTTAAGAAAAGTGATTTTAAAAAATTATGTTTGTTTAATGGTAAGTAATTAAAGCAAATTGGGCGTTTATTGTCATTTTTTATGCTTTTGAAGGACCATAGCCTTGTCGGTATGAAAAAACCAAAAAGCACCGCTTTTGACCCGGTTTAAAGCTCTAACAGATCCTCAAAACTGAACTAGAACCAATAATAAGCCTCCAAAAAGCGGCCAAAAATATGCATTGAAACGAATTTGACCGCAAAGATGAAGTACCGCCAACTTAAAAATTAATTTTGAATGGGTTATTCACCTGCTCTTAACCAAAAAAAATCGCTAAACATCCAGCCGGTTCCAGTGTTTTCGGTGATTGATTGTGTTGGATTTTGTGCTTCAACAGGTAATTTTATTTCATGCGGCCTTATCCTGTTTATTGCCGGATGTCTTACCAATATCACAAGGCTTCAAATTTTGTTGTACTTGAAATAAAATTTGCTAATTTTCGGCTCAAAACCAATGCTCAAACAAGCGCTACGATTTCCCAAACCAATTATTCCTGCTCAAAACATACCTTTGCTCTCTCTTTAATATACCTGACAATTTTATGCGCAAAATATTGACTGCCAGTTTTTTAGCAATAGCCTTTTTACTTGTTTTTAACCGTTGTATTAGCACGGATACTGCCTACAGCCGTGTAGCGCCCGGGATTTGGCGCGGGGTTTTGGAACTTGAAAAGTTTTACTTGCCGTCCAGTAAGAAAGATTCAGTGGTGCTTTATTATGACCAGTTTAAGCCTGGAGAACTCCCGTTTAATTTTGAGGTGACCTATATCGATGACACTCATTTTTACATGGAAATCTTCAATGGTTCGGAGCGTATCCGACTCGATAGTATTCAATATGGCCGCGATCGAAGCAGGGCCCGGGATACGATGAACGTCTGGTTTCCTGAATACGCCGCGTACCTTCATGCGGAGATCAGGGGTGCAGTAATGGTAGGCGAATGGGTCGTGACGACCAAGGAGAATTACCGCATCCCGTTTTATGCTCAATCCGGACGTGCCTATCGTTTTACCAGTCTAACTGAAAAACCGTTGCTTGATATCTCAGGCAATTGGGCCGCCTTGTTTGGAGTCGAGAAGGAAGTAAAGGAGCAGGAAAAGGCCTTAGCAGAGTTAAAACAAACTGGCAACCACCTGGAAGGCACATTTCGTACTGAAACGGGTGATTACAGGTATTTGGAAGGTACGGTACAAGGCCGCAAGTTTTGGCTTTCCAGTTTTGACGGCGCACATGCATTCCTGTTTTCCGGGAGTATGCAAGGGGATAGTTTGCAGGGCGAATTTCGTTCAGGACATAAATTCCAAACACTCTGGACAGGCTGGAAAGATCCTTCTTTTGAATTAGGAGCTGCGGATTCCCTGACACAGGTCAAACCCAACGCACAGATCGCTTTTTCGGTAAAAAATCCTGCGGGTCAAGACATTACGTTTCCGTCGCTGCAGTTCGACAACAAGATCAAGATCTTTACCATTATGGGTACTTGGTGCCCTAATTGTCGAGATGAGCAGATTTTTCTCCGGGATTTTTTGAAAGAGAATCCTGAAGTTGCCAAAGAGATTACCATAATAGGCTGTTCTTTTGAGCGGATCAAAGACACCGCGCAGGCCAATGCACATCTTTTAGCTTACAAGAAAAAATTGGACCTGCCCTTTGAAATCGTCTACGCTGGAAGTGCCAGCAGTGAGGAGGCCGCTCGGTTTTTTCCGGCACTCAATAAGGTGATGGCTTTTCCAACCATGATGGTTTTAGATAAGCAAAATCACGTCCGACGCGTGCACACGGGCTTTGATGGCCCAGCTACCTCGCGATATGCAGCATTCAAAAGTGATTTTTTAACCTTGATCAATGAATTACGGTAAACCATTCACCTTGTCTATTTTAAACCTTTTCAGCCAATGAATCGAATAATCTTAGCGTATGCCGCTGAAAATGCCAATTTGGCGGTATCAATTGACCGACAGTTAAGTCGGATTGGTATCCCGTTTGAACATGCCAGCGGCGCAGTTGCGGCGCATATAACTTCTGCGGATGAACCGGTCTTGCTTCTTATCACAGATAATTTTCTGATCAACCGTGCCTGTATGGGTGATTTATTACCTGTGCTACAAAGGCTTGCTGCTGAAAACCGGCTGCTAGTGGTTCTTGCCGATGGAATCAATGCAACAGGACAGCCTGTTCCGACGAAAATTGACCGTATGGCCAATGCCTTGCATTATATGAAACATTGGCAGGACGAATGGCTTGCGCTCAGTGATCAGCATCAAAAGGCACAAGGCTCTGAAAAGGCAAGCCTTGTGGCGGAAATGGATGCAACACGCGGCCTTGCCAATGACGTGGGCGATCTTATTGGTACCTTGCGTGCGGCAGGGTATATTACCTGGGACCAATTTGAAGCGAATGATTTTGAGCAGTTTTTTCAGAAATTCCAGTTGATGGACTGGCATGTAAAATACAAACATTTGGTCGCTCAAGCAGTGGAAGATCATTCAATTATGGAGTCAGCTAAATTGCTTGAAATGTCATTGCCCGGTGGATTGTTGACGCCTGAACCCTTTCAAGAACCGGAGGAGTTTCCTGCCGTGGATATGCCATCTGAGCCTACGCTTGAGGCAATGGATGCTTTGTTGGGTGAAATGGAAAATGAGGAACCTGTTTCAGCGTCAGAATTTTCGTCAAAGGAAGATGAGGATTCAGCGGAAGCCGAAGATCAGGCTGCGCGCGATGCCTGGTTTTGGATTAAAAATGGCCACCTGCAGCGTGGACTTGAACTCTTCCAAATCGCTTTAGAGCAATATCCGAAAAGCGAATGGCTTAAGGGCGAATACGAGCGCGCGGTTCACCACACAAATCCTCCAATGGCTGAGCCAGGGATTGCTCAACCCATGTCCCCCGAAACCTCGATCCCAACGGACGAAGTAAGATCCTATGAGCTCATGGGCGATATGGCTGCTGATCGAGGGGACTATTTGTTTGCCAAATACTGTTGGGACCGCGTGGTAGAAATCGATCCTGGAATCCCAAACATCTACCGAAAACTCGGATTAATGACTTCGGAGCACCTTCGGGATTACCGCGAAACAGCAGTTATTTATCTGCGAAAAGCATTGGATTTTAATCCGAATGATCCTGAGGTCAAAGCCGCACTCGGCGAAATGGCAAGCCCAACCTTGCCGGAGCAAGAAGTTGGGGAACAAGAGGGCATAGTAGTAGACGGTAGCAGCAACATCGAAGAGGCAAAGGCCCCAAAAGATCAACCATCAACCATCCTCAAGGAACCGTCTCGGCTTGTCCTTATAACAGGTGCAACTTCTGGTATTGGCAAAGCCACCGCGGAGATATTTGCCCGAAATGGCTATAGGCTCATTCTCACAGGCAGGCGCATAGAGCGATTAGTGGATTTAAAAAACCGATTTGAGTCTGAATTTGAAACCGAAATACTCGTACTCCCTTTCGATGTACGGGATCAGCGCGCGGTGGAAGCGGCACTTGCGAATCTACCCGAATCATTCCGGGAAATTGATATCCTGGTAAACAATGCAGGACTTGCTAAAGGACTATCACCTATCCACGAAGGAAATCTTGATCATTGGGAGACTATGATCGATACCAATGTAAAAGGCCTGCTGTATGTCACTCGAGTTGTGGCACCGGGTATGGTACTTCGTCGGCAGGGGCATATCATCAATATTGGCAGCAGCGCGAGTAAGGAAGCTTACCCGAATGGCAATGTGTATTGTGCCACTAAGTTTGCAGTGGAAGCACTCACCAGGTCTATGCGATTTGATCTGCATGCCCACAATATCCGCGTAAGTCAAGTCAGTCCGGGACATGTGGAAGAGACAGAATTTGCCATCACGCGATTTGACGGGGATGCGGAACGGGCTAAAATCTACAATGATTTTCAGCCACTCAAATCAAGCGATGTAGCAGAAGCCATATACTTTATGGCGACCCGCCCACCACATGTTAATATTCAGGATATTCAGCTGTTTGCAACCCAGCAGGCAAGTAGTATGGTGGTCAACCGGAGTGGCAGGTAGGATGTGTGATGTTTGCATCGTATGAATGCATCAATAGTGCAGCCCTTGTATGATGATATCCAGGAGATGGTGAAAATCACTCGGAGCACAATACATCATACATCAAAACACCATTTTTCGTTTAGATCGGGGGAAAAGCTCTGCCAACTCCCCGCCTAAACTAATCCGGTCTGAGAATCGGACAGTGAGTTCGCGAATAATCTTCATCACCATTTCTTCTTCTCCTTTTTGGAGCAGTTCGGATAGTCGGAGTCGTACTTGTTGGGCTGCTGGCGCGCCGAAATGTTCTTCCAGATACTGGCTTAAAAAGCTGGTATAGCGCGCTTGTACAAAGTCCTTTTTTTCTGTCAAAAATGCGGACTCGTACCGTTGCATCATATTCAGATCGCCATGATTTTCAATTAGTTCAGCCAGTTTTTCCAAATCTCCTTCGGAAGAAAGCAGGGCAGCTGTTTTAGAAAAGTCTTTTTTCGAGCGCAGTTCTGCCAATAATTTTTCACGCTCCTTGGGCCAGCGTTCAGCAGCTGCTATCTTGAGTTTTTCAAATACTGCTGAACTGCCGGAAAGTAAAAATCTTTGGCGTAACAAGATCGTTTGTCGGGCTTGGTCATTCGTTTGTTCGGCAATGAAGAGCAGGACATTTTCCAGTTCGCGACTTTGGCCGATTGGAAAAATATTTTTATTTAGAAAGTGTTCGCCCACGAGCGTGGCAGCTTCCCAGTAGTTCAGGTAATAGAGTTGCAAAAATGCATCCTTAATCATATCGGGGTTTTCCAAATAATCATCCAAGACACGAACGGCCGCCAGCGGTATTTTGCGAACGGCCAGTGCGGACAGAAAAAGCTGCAGTATAAAAGCCGGGGCAGGGTAGGGGGTTTGGTCGAACACTTCTCGCACCTTATCAAATTTGGCTTCCTCTTTGGAGGATTCCGCAATAAAACGCAAGCCTTCGCGCTCCAATTCCAGTGGGAATGGGCTTTTTATTCCAAAACTAAAAAGGATCTCCCAAACGGATTCACGAAGCTCAGGAGAAGGGGCGGAGCTATGGATATTGATAAGTGCCTCGAATGATTTTTGGCAAAAGTAAAGCAAAGCACTCCGCCGATTTCCTTCTGCTTTTGCATGTAAAGGATTGATCTTCAGAAATATTGCCGATGAGATCTGGAAGTCACTACGAAAGTCGAGGGCACCTTTCGCTATGGAAAGTTGCTCTTCCAGTCCATCCAAAGCTTTGCGTAATCGGCGAAAATCAGGCTCGCTGATTTTGGTTTTGACACTGGGTTTGGGCAACACAGAGTCGAGCACTAATGCGTATGGATTTTCAGACTCAGTCACATGAACGGCAAAGCGGGTTTTCAGTGCCAGCGCAAAATCCCGATCCCGCCGGGCAAAATCGCGTACAAAATCTGCCAAGGCCTCCGGAGAGGCATTATCAAGCGCGGTTTGTACGGTAAAACGTGTAAGTTCGTTGGCTGGTTTTTCTGCTGCTTTTATACGGCGGGCTTCTTCCCGCTGATTATAAAATTGTCTGATTTTGATCAGGGTCGCTGCGATATGGGGACACATCAAACGCCTGCCTTCCGTGAAACACTCGCAAGCGTAGGCTTTTATTTTGTGCGGCGTGATCATCACCTCCGACTCAAAATTGCCTTCGTCAGTCTCCACCAGAGCCACCCACAAGTGGCGTTCTATTTCCCGGAGGTTTTTTACCTGTCCAGCCTGCACCAAATCATCCGCTGCATACCAGGTAGCAGGGCTAATAAAGTGTTCAAAATCTTTGAGCGAAAGCTTTTGTATCATTTAGAGAAAAGCAAACCCCAAAAGTAACCCAAATGATTTAATTACGAACAAAAACGTGTATCACCCTTGATTTTGGCAAGTAGGATCCAATCTTAAACAGATGAAAACTATTTGTCTGGCAGTAAGTGTATTGAAGGACAATGTAGGATATCCGGTTTTTAAATTGGAATTTGAATCCTTTATTCCAATTTTATACCGGATATCGCACGCTAATTCATTTTTATTTCGACGTTTGAACCTGGAAAAGAACGATGTGTTCTTAACGCAAGAAGTAATAAGTGCCAGATTAAACCATTACCACATGAATTTGGACTACATAATTCATATGGTAATGGCTTTAGGCAGCACTAATTTAGTCCAAGCTTCTTTTTCA
>CANJPT010000150.1 GCA_947476195.1 Lewinellaceae bacterium
CGCGTAGTTTACCAGCAGAAAGGTCAGTTTGCTAAAGGTGAGAACACGATCGCATTGGATCGTGCGCTGATCAACACTACAGGCATGCTGTACTACAAGTTGGAGACATCTACGGATTCTGCAACGAAGAAGATGATCCAAGCGAAGTAAGGGTTCGGGGCTTGTCCCCACCTGAAAAGGTAGGGTCGGGTTTTATACCCGCCCGACCAGCGAAATAGAGAAAGGCCGCCTCGTTGAGAGACGAGGCGGCCTTCTCCAAAAAGCACTTCAATTGTTTTTTCTTTTTGAAGCACAACAATTCAGGCGCTACGCGAGCTAAAGTAATTATAGCCTGGCGCCGACACATACCGGACATCGATTTTACAAGATCATACTTTAAAATCGGTTTTTGGGATGGCCTCTCTCCTGTACGAGGAGGGGGGCTTTTTTTATGGGTTTAATGTCCCAATTACCAATCGCCTCGATGTAATATTGACGCCGAGGGAAGGCAAGGTGATTTGGAACCTAAAATCAAAGTTTAGCGTGGACGTTGATACCACATTTCAGGCATCGGAGGTGCTGAGCGTGAAGCATCAGTTGTGAAGCCGATGAGAGATGGCCTTAAGTGATTAGCGTATGTTAGGGGATTTTTGGGCGGATGCCGCCAACATGCGCGTATTAAACAGCTGTTCAGACTGTTTTTCTCATTTCCGAAGGTGTCATATTGTATCGTTTTTTAAATATCAAAGAGAAGTGGGAATGCTCTTTAATACCTACTCGATAGGCGATTTCCTGCGTATTCAATTCTGGGTGGTTTTTCAGTAGTTCCACGGATTTTTCTAGTCGGTAGTTTCGCAGGATTTCCATCACACTCTGATCAGAAATTTTGGCGAGTTTTCTGTAGAGTTGAGCCCGACTGATTCCCATCAAAATACAAAGGCGATTAATATCAAACTGGTCTGAAGCATAATTTTCCTCAATGGCGTTTAACACGGCTTGCATAAAGGCATCGGTGTAGGAAACGCTGGTTGCGCTGAAATATTCCTTCAAAGGACTTGCCTGTGACATGTCAAACGGGCTATTTCCCATATGCGCATACCGATCCTTCCAACGTTGTTGTAGTGCATACAGATTTTGTAGTGTATACAGGAGCTCCTGATCATTGAATGGTTTTCCGAGGTAGGCATCGGCGCCCTGTTGTTGACCGATGATACGGTCGTTCACCTCATTTTTTGCGCTAAGCATCACCACAGGTATGTGGCTGGTCATTTGGTTTGTTTTGATCTGGTGTGTCATTTCAAGGCCGTCCATGATTGGCATCATGATATCTGTCAGAATGAGATCTGGAATTTCCGAAATGGCAAGTTTCAAACCTTCTTCTCCATTACGCGCAACGATTAGTCTGAAATTCGATTGAAGACAAATTTGCAAATAGGATAAAATGGCTGGGTTATCTTCCACCAGCAGTAACAGGGGCATGTCATTGTTTTGTGAAAATTCAGGCGATATTTCTTCAGATTCTATCGGCGCAATATGGTCAGACACATATATTGGTGTAATCACCGCCTGCGATTGTATGGGAAAGGTGATGGTGAATGTTGTTCCTTGCGAAACAGTACTCTTAACGGCAATACTGCCCTGCATCAGGTCAACCAAGTCTTTGACAAAAGACAGGCCAAGGCCAAAACTATGCGCATTTTTTGAACCGGTATCCGCTTGGTAATATTTGTCGAAGATATAAGGCAGGTCATATTCTGAGATCCCCGTACCGGTATCAGTTATTTCCAAGGTAAGTGCTTGAGGCTCTTTTTGGTCAACAAGGACGCTGACAATTCCCCCGGATGGTGTAAATCGGATGGCATTTGAAATTAGATTATTCAGGATATATTTTGTTCTGATGGCATCTAAGTCCACCATCAGTGCTTCGAATGGACTCTCCCATTTCAAGATAATATTATTGATATCTGTAATAGGTTTGTAAGCTTCCAGAATATGCCTGACAAATGGAACAACATCGATTTTTTCATAATGTAGTTGGATAGAGTTGTCTTGGATTTTAGTCACATCCACCATTTCGTCTATCAGGGTCAGCATATTATTGCCTTCACGGCGGATGGCATCGTGGTAAATCAGCGGTTTTAACGGGGCATCGCTTTTATGGATCAATTCGTTGATGCCAAGGATAATCGTCAGGGGAGATTTAAATTCGTGGGCGATATAGGCGAAGAATCTGTTTTTGAAGCTGTCTATTTTTTTCAGGCGCGATAGTTCCTGTATGTTCATTTTATTTTCGTGCTGCCGTATTAAGCGTTTTCTGTCTAATTGATACAACGAGTAAAGGGCCGGCACCAGCAGCAATAAATAGGCGGCGTATGCCCAATTGCTGCGAAACCATGGGGGGCTTATATGAATGAATGCCCTTGTAACGACGGCTTCGTTCCAATTGGATTCAGTGTTTGAAGCTTGTATTTCGAGGGTATATTGGCCGGGTTGCAAACCGACCAATTCGATGACGTGTATATTTTCGAGTTCAACCCAGTTTTTGGTAATTCCCAACATTCGATACCTGTATTGCAAGTTCGAAGGATTTTGGGTTGCCGGGGCGGAGAAACCAATAGTCAGGGCATTTTCAAGATGGGACAGATAAAGTTCAGGTTCATTGTTCGGCGTAAAGCGGATAATTCGTTTTTCGGAATGCTTGTTTAGTGCCGAGTTGACTTTTATTTGCGTAAAACATACCTGATTGTCTTGGTTTTTCGGATGTTGCAGTAGAAGTGGGTTGACTGTAATCAACCCATTTGAGCTTCCAAAAACCAGCAGGTTGTCCTTTGTTTTACCATAAGCCGAGGCATTAATATTGAAGTCAAATTCATTAAACTTGAACAGGGTGTTGTTGCCTGGCTTTAAGCAGAAAATTCCTTGGTTGGTACCCAACCAAAGGTTGTTGTTGTCTTGAGGGACGATGCCGACCACCATTAGATTTGCTTTGCTGGGATTAACCTCCACGTAATGCACCGATTCCCCGGCGATATTAAATTGGGCCAAACCACTGCCCAAGGTTCCCAGCCACAGGATCTGTTCATCTACTGGATCTGGATACATGCAGAAAATTCCATTGCTGCGAAATATGGGGCTTTTTTGTGCGACATTGTAATAAGCCTTAAAATTAGGCTGTAGCCCTGTTTGACTGATTTTAATCAAACCGGCATCGTTTCCAATCCATATATTTCCGATGTGGTCTAAAACCATACATCGTATATTGAAAAGAGCTGGTGGTGATCCGGCGGGCAATTGCGACTGGATATTCCAGACATCGGATGCTCCCGTTTGAGGGTTGTACCGAATGATGTCACCTTGATACCCTGCTACCCAGATACATCCTGATTGATCTTTTATTAGGTATAAAGGAGCTTCTGTGTAGTGTTGAATGGCAGTTGTCAACCGCTGCGTTTTTCGGATTGTCAGATCATACCGGGCGAATAGGAGTTTTTGACCGTTTTGATTGATGACAAGGTAGATAGCATTTTCCTCCGGAACACTTAATACGGATTGCACCTTTTCGTCTTTTAGAAGGGTGTGTTGCCATGGAGTGGTACTGGATTCGTGGGTTGACAGGTCCAGCAACCTATCAGACTGGTATATGCCTGGCCAGACTTTTCCGTCAGGCAGAACCGTTAGATTGTACACATTGACGTCCTGGAAAACAGATTGGATGATTTTGGAGGCGGGCGAAATGATTCGAATGCCTTGTCCGGTTGTACCAACCCAAATATTGCCGTTTCTATCCAACATTCTGGCAAAGGAAGTTGGTTGGTCAAGATTCATGCCTGTTGAAAATTGCATGAAACCCTCCGCTTCGGCTGTTCCTGCTACCTGCTTAATCTCGGTTACTTTGGTGTCAGAAAAACTGAGCAGGATAGTTTTTTCGTCAAATGTCTTGAAATATTCATTTTGATGGTCTATTGCCATCGGGTTACTAAAATCGAAATTGGCAGGGATGAAGACACCTCCTGTATGCGTTGCGTTTTCGAGGAGAAACGGCTGACCTGGTATTATGGAAGCAAAAGCTGCTTTTGAAACGGGTTGAATAGACTTGTTGAGCAGGTTTAGGTTGTAAAACAGTCCTTTTGCATTTGCTATAATGGCGGTTGAATCACTCGTTTGAAAAAGCAGGCGCAAATTGCCTTGCCAATCAGCGGGCAGCGGAACAACATTTATTCGGAGCCGGTAGGGTGTTTTCAGGTTGTTTCGGATGCTGTTTTTGAGGGAGACGTCCGTTTCGATTGCGTATATTTTTGTGCCTTCCGGAGTTTCCTGTGAAAACCAGATTTTCCCGTTGCCATCAACCAAAACCTTCCTTGTTTTAAGGTCTGCAACCTCTTTTGTCAGGGCATTCAGGTGTACCACACGGTCGGTATAAGGATCCATGACGGCCAATCCGTTTTCAGTACCCATCCACAGCAGGCCGGTTTTGTCTTCTGCAAAACCAAACACCAAGTTGGCGTGAAGCGACCATTGATCGAGATTATTGGGGAGATATGCTCGGCATTCGTATCCGTCGTAGCGATTAAGCCCAAAAGCTGTACCGATCCAAACAAAACCCCGGCTGTCTTGAAAAAGGCTGGAAATGTATCCCTGAGAGAGCCCGTCTTTTACGTTTAGAGTCCTGACCTGAAGGGGTTGGGCGAAGGAATAAACAAAGGAGTAGGCATAAAGAAAGGCGACCAATATGGTTTTGAGCATAGCTGAGGGCTAATTGTAAAAGCAAATATAGGGGCTCGAAACGTAATTTCTTTGCAATTGCAAAATCATCATGGTTCAAAAGTACACGGAATGAGACAATTATGTAAGTGATTGAGACAGTGTTATAAGGTATGCCCATCTAGGTAGAGCACCTTTGCTTTTCAAAAACGCATTGGTTGGAGTTTTCAGTAACACTAAGTGGTTGTGAATGAAGTGTGATTGCAATCCCATCAAATCATTAAAATCACTTTAATCACTGTATAGAAAACTGCGTCTGCAGAACCTTTTATCCTTTTTAAAAGATTGCTTTTGATCATGTTTGGAATAGGAATTACGTCACGGCTATTGTCTTTTTGGTGTAGCATAGTGTTACTGTTATGCCTTCTGCCGGGTATGGTGGGTGCTCAAAAGCATTTAGAGTTATCGGTTGAAAATGGGCTCTCTAATAGTTTTATAACTGCCATTACGCAGGACTCAATGGGGTTTATTTGGGCTGGCACCCTGAATGGTTTGAACCGGTATGACGGTCATGTAATCGATGTATTCAGCAACAAAAAAAACGATTCACAGTCCCAGGCTTCCAATTTGGTGTCCAACCTGGTTAAAGACAAGCTTGGCAGGATGTGGGT
Organism: Lewinellaceae bacterium; assembly: GCA_947476195.1. Classification (GTDB taxonomy): domain Bacteria; phylum Bacteroidota; class Bacteroidia; order Chitinophagales; family Saprospiraceae; genus M3007. Next base: position 5,352 of record CANJPT010000150.1, read on the forward strand.
TGTTACCAATAAGGGAATACAGGTGTATGATCCGCTGACGGGTAAATTCCAAACACCATCAGGGATTGCAGCAATAGGCGACCTTAAATTCGATGCTTCGATAATCGTTGATAGCGATCAATTGGTGGCTGTTGCGGGTAAAACCATTTACTTTTTTAAGGTCAAAACATCTTTCAATGAAGCTGTATCGGTGGAGTTGTTCCGGCGGGTTGATTATGATCAGTTCTTATTGGGGGGACAACCTACTACCATGATGCGCAGGGGCGACGCTTTGTGGCTTGCCGCTGCCAATGGCATTTTTGAGTTGGATACCCAAGACCAGATCAAGAAAATATGTCCTGAAATTCAAAGCGATGTTTACCTGGTTTGGGAGGATACGTTGCATCGACAAGTCTGTTTTCAAACACAATCAGGCGTTTTCTTTGTGGATGAACAGATGAGAATAACTTCATTCCGGGTGCAAGGGAGCGGTTTTAGCGTCGGATTGATGGGCAAAAGATATGAAAATGGGTATTTATTGTTTATTGGTAGAAAGGTATTTCAGTGGGATGGCGTTTCTTTGAAAAATACGGGTATTGATGTTGGTTACAACATCACGGTTTCTTTTGTGGACCGTCAGGAAAATATTTGGTTGGGCTTGGACGGCCACGGTTTAATCTGTGTGCAAAATCATACTAAAAAGTTCTCGGAAATAATCCCTGGAAGTATAGAGGCCGGGCATCCGTTACTAACGGATCCGGATGGTTCAGCATGGCTGTTGGTTAGTAATAGCCCGGAGCGAATCAGGCCCGGCTACGTCAAGATCCAAAAAAACGGATCCGGCGCCTGGGTTGAACAACGCGGGCAAGGCCTTAATTATCTTCATTTAGAGCAGGATAATAATGGCGTGAAATGGGGGGTCAATTCGTTGGGAGGATTGGATCGTATCGAAAAAGGTCAAAAGCCATATCCTGTAAAAATCGCGGGAGTCAAACCGCTCCAGGAACTTTTTGGCGTCCGATGTCTTCCGGAAGGCAGACTTTTTCTTTTATCAAAAGATGGGGCAAGCACCTATTTTTACAATCCTGCCAACGGTGCGTTGATCACCATATCGAACAAAGATGCAGGCAGTTTGGAGCATCAATCGATCACTGTAATTGGTAAGCCCAATGCTGTTTCTGACTGGGTTTGGGTAACGGACGTGAACGCAGTTTTTGGTCTGAAACCAGATTGGGATCACCAGACTTATACCGCTAAAAAACTGGAACTTTCAACCATGAGTCTCCTTGGAAACGAGGATCTCCGGTTGATTTTTACACAAGCTGATTTTCAAAATCCTGATTTGCTGTGGATTGGCACCTGGGGAGGGCTGTGGAAATACAACCTGGCCTCCAACAAGGTAGAGCACGTTCAGTCGTACCACATATCTCCTACGGAGGCTATTTTTTGTATGGCACAAACAGCGCCCAATATCCTTTTTCTGGGTGCCCAGCATGGTCTCATTCGCTTGGATATTGCCCGTGGAGAAAGTCAGCTTTTTACCACAGAAGATGGATTGCCCGCCAATGAATTTAACCGGAATACGGTTACTGTTTTAGGGGATGGCAAAATTATGATGGGTACGGTAAGCGGGTATGTCACTTTTAACCCCAATGACCTGCAAGATCAGATCAAATTAGAGCATATTGCTATTTCATCGGTGCGAATAGGGGATCAGGTGCTTGACATGCAGATCAATGGTTCGCTTTTCAATATTGGCAATTTACCATACCAAAATTCCAACCTAAGCGTGCAGGTAAGTTTGTTGGATTTTACCAATCCCGAGGCCCATCAATACCGATTTCGCTTGGGCGGGAAGGACAGTGACTGGACGTATAATGGACATAAAAATACGGTATCGATGGCAGGGCTTGCTCCAGGAAATTACGTTTTTGAGGTGCAGGGCTCCCTGGATGGCGGTCATTGGAGCGAATCCGCTTTCTTACACTTTCGCAAAGAAGGCCCATGGTGGTCAACCTGGTGGGCAATGCTGTTCTTTTTATTGCTGGTTACCGTGCCAATTGTCGTTATCGCAAGAAATAAGGTATTTCTGCAAAAAGAAAAGCTTAAAAACAAACTGTTGCAACAGGAGGTGACCCATGAATTGGAACTCACATCGGCAAAGGAGCGGCTTTTGGCCAATATTACACATGACCTGCGTACCCCCCTTACCTTGATCACCGGATTGGCAAAATCCATGCAAGCACAGTCGAATGGAGTTACGGACGCGGCAATCGTAACCATTCAAAAACAAAGCAATGACTTGCTTGTATTGGTGACTCAAATCCTGGATTTGAGCAAAATAAGAACACTGGGGAGCATTCCGCTTTCGCCAAAAGAGGTAGCACTGAACCAGTTTTTGCCGGCCTTACTGGCCTCTTACACGTATCAGGCTGAATTAAAATCCATCGATCTGCAGGGGAGTTTTCCCGATGATCTGCCCGTCATCCGCGTGGATCAAAACGCCATCAAATCGATTCTAAGCAATTTGCTTTCCAATGCACTGAAATTTGCACCGGAGCGGGGCCGGGTAGCCCTTCAAGCAGGTACGGATTCCAACCTTTTACAGATTCGCGTGTGTGATAATGGTCCTGGTATTCGTCCGGATGAGGCGGAAAAGATATTTGACCGTTATTATCAATCGCAAGAGACGATTGAGTCAGGCGGCTATGGAATTGGCCTGGCTTATGCGGTTGAATTGGCCAATCTGTTGGGCTGCAAGTTGACCTTAGAATCCGGACAAACCACCGACGAATTTCGGTCGGTTTTTGTACTGGAGTTGCCCCTGGATAAGGTGGCAGTAGCGGACAAAAATACAAAACCGGATGGGCTGAACATACCCTACGACATATCTGATTCCACACCTGCTTCCGCTGAAGTGCCATTGATACTCATCGTGGAAGATCAGGTGGAAATGGCCCGTTACATCCGGTCAATCCTGGAACCTAACTTCAGGGTAGTGACGGCATCCAATGGTGCTGCAGGCCTCCAAAGTGCTTTGCATCTGATACCCGACCTGGTCATATCTGATGTTATGATGCCCGTATTGTCTGGGATAGAACTGTGTAAACAGATGCGTGGAGACATACGTACCAGTCATATTCCCCTTATTTTGCTGACGGCTAAAACGGATCAGGACACCATGCGTTCAGGCTTGGCTTGCGGTGCCAGTTTATACCTGACCAAGCCATTTGATGGTACATTGCTCCTGCAATATGTTGCCAATAGTTTGCAATTGGCTGGTCAGATCCGAAGTTATTTCAAA
>CANJPT010000151.1 GCA_947476195.1 Lewinellaceae bacterium
GCAAAGATAAACCTAAATCACCCTCATAAAGTTCACCTAACCCTGTTAATAGTTTTCCACACCGGCCTTCATACTATTTTCCATGCCAGATTCGCCTACCTTTGTGTTTGCTTTTAGCGAATTGGTACGATGGATCACCAACTCATTTTTTCGTACCTAATAACTTGAAAAATAAGATCTAACGTGCCAAATATAACTGTTAAAATCGGCATCATTCGGGAAGGCAAGGTTCCGCCTGATTCACGTTCCCCCTTGACTCCTGAACAATGTGCTGAAGCACAGGTTGAATTGCCAGTTCGTATTGTAGTGGAGCCCTCGTCTGTTCGTTGTTTCAAAGATGAGGAGTTTGTTAAACATGGAATCCATTTGCAGGAAGACCTTTCTGATTGCGATATTCTGTTGGGGGTGAAGGAAGTGCCTATCGATAAGCTCATTTCGGGGAAAACCTACCTCTTCTTTTCCCACACCATTAAAAAGCAGGCTTACAATATCCCGCTATTGCAGGCTGTTTTAGCTAAGGACATACGACTCATTGATTATGAGGCCCTGACGAACGAGCGGGGCGAAAGGCTTATTGCTTTTGGCTTTTACGCCGGAATTGTGGGCGCTCACAACGGACTCTGGACCTGGGGCAAGCGTACAGGACAGTTTTCATTGCCGCGTCTTTATGAAAGTCACGATTATGCATCTGTGTTAGAAGTATATGAAAAACTTCAATTACCACCACTGCGCATAGTGCTCACTGGCAGCGGTCGTGTTTCATCCGGTGCTGCAAAAAACCTACGGGATATGGGAATTGAGCAGGTTTCTCCGAAGGAATTTCTTGAAGATCAATTTGATAAGGCCGTTTTTACCCAGATTCAGGCAGCCGATTATGTGGTACATCGGGAAGGAAAAGCCTTTGATAAGAGTCATTTTTATACGCACGGTGCTGAATATGTCAGCACTTTTAATCGGTTTTGGCCGCTGACAGATATTTTTATTAATGGCATTTATTACGACAAAAAAGCCCCTATGTTTTTCACACAGGAAGACATGCAGCGGCCAGATTTTCGCCCCAAAGTCGTCGCAGATATTACCTGCGATCTAATGCCGGCATCCTCCGTGCCCAGTACGATCCGTGCTACGACAATCGTTGATCCGGTATTTGGCTTCGATCCTTTTGCAGGTATTGAAATGCCGCCCTACTCGCCTAATGTGGTGGATATGATGACGATCGATAACCTTCCTTCGGAATTGCCCCGGGATGCTTCGGCGTTTTTTGGCAGGCAATTGCTGGAGAAGATCTTGCCCGAATTGTTAAAAGGACGCGAAAGTGCAGCCATTTGTCGGGGAATGATCGCTGAAAAGGGTGCGTTGACGGAGGAGTTTGCGTATCTTGATAATTATGTGCGCGGGAAGGCGTAATCAGTAAGTAATACGAGTAAAAATTGCGCCACCATCAATCCGTCAATGAGTGGCTTTTGCAAGGCTTTCCAGGCCTCTTTATGAGGCAAATAGTTTAGCCACCAAGCACTGATACCCAAGGAGGCGATCAAAGCGGCTGCTTTGGGACTGTCATAAATATTAAAATGTTGGTTGGCAAAAATACATATTCCGCCCAATGCAAGGCTTCCATAAATCAATGTAAAAGTTCGGTCGATACCCAGCGATCGAGTCAGGGTTCTAAGCCCATGCCGGAGGTCGTATTCTGTATCGCATAGGTCGTATGCCAGGGCCAGCGCAAAAACAAACGCAGCCCTTCCCAAAAGCAGAAAAAGCAGGTTAGTCCATTGGGCGGGCGGCGTCGGGAGCAAGACAGTTACCCATGCCCAGGTGAGTGCAATGGTAAGTGGTTTGGCAAAGGGAAGGCCGCGCAATCCCGCATTTCCAGGCCTTTGGAATCCGTAATAAGCCAACCAAAACAAGACGGGTGTCAATGCAAACAACTGTCCTGGAATCATGGCTGGCGAGGCGATCAGTGGAATCATAAAGCAGATTCCGCCGAGGAATCCTGTGCTCAAAGCAATATTCCGATAATAACGGTTGGGATGGGTCCAATAATATCCAAACACGGTTCCCCCAAATACAAATCCATCCAGCCAACCAGGCGCCATTGACATATTCAGTAGCAAACGTGTTTGAGCCATTAAGGTTAGGGCGCAACACGCTACCCAAAAAAGACGAAAAAATGAAAGTAGCAGGCTCATTTAAGTTAACGGTGGAAGCATAATTGCTATTCAAAAATCCACCAATGCAAAAGCCCAAAAATGGTACCCACGATCGCACCAAGTAGCACCTCCTCTTTTTTATGCCGCCCCAAAACTACCCGCGACCATCCGATCATTGGCGCAAAAATTAACAGTCCAAGTCCTGCCCATACATGAACCGGGAGCACCAGAAAACTGACATAAAAGGCCATGACGGTATGCTGGGAGATCTTAATTTTTGCATTGATGGCATAACAAACGGTCATAAGCAATCCAAAAAACAAGGTATCTCCTATAAATGGCTGCCCTAAGAGAAACAGCGTAGCAGCAGCCACAAAGGTCAGAGACAGAATTGGCTGGTAAATATTGCTGGAGCGTTCTTTTTGAGCAGATACATCCCAATTCGAGATCTGGCCTTTCCTTTTTCTGAAATCCAGGAACACTACCATGATTACGATGCAGGTAAATATGGCTACCAGAGTAGGCAAGGCCGCTACAAAACCTAGCTTACGAATGGTTAGCCAGGCCAATACCAAGGGAAGTAACAGGAAGGGGTGGCCCAGGGTGGAGATTAGGTTGGGTATTTTTTTTGTCATGGTGCTTGGTTGAAGAGGGAGCAAGTTCCGAAACGGCATTTCATTTTTCAATACAAACTGAATCGTTAGCCCTTTTTAAGTCCGTAGTTTTCGGCGCCCCGTCAAAATTTGCTGAAACTCGTCAATGTGTAAGGTTTCCACTTTAGGAAATTGAATGTCTTTCAAGACATTAAAATGGCCATCATTCGTTACGATGAAATCAGAATTGCCAGCCACGGCACAATCTACAAACTTGTCATCATCAGGGTCTGCATGAATGAGCAGCCAGTGGAAAGAAGGTGTGATGAGTTCTACGTTGGGCAAATCCAGCAAAAAATTCAGTCTTTCTTCGGTGGTGTCCAATCCATATCTTAACGCACACTGCTCCAGATATTCTGTAAGGATGTCTGTGCTGACGAGCAAATCATATTCACGGTCAAGAATGGCCTGAAATACCCACCAGTATTTGTGCCTAGGAAGCACTGAGACTAAAAAGACATTGGTATCCAGTACGATACGCATCTTACTGAGTTGATTCGTTCAGCCATTTGTCGAGATCTTCGTCCGTAATGCCATTGGCTTCAGCGGCTTTTGCCACACGCTCAGTAAACCGATGCGCAAAGAACTTGGCGAGCAGTTCTTTGATTTGTTTCAATTCTTCCTCTGTTGGTTTGAAGGAGTAGATTTTTAGCAGTTCCAGTTGCAACGGAGTAAGTTTTGGACTAGCTTGGACTTCCATGTCTTTTATGTTTTGGATTTCAAAGGTACATCAATTCCTCAACGGCTTCCCATTCTCCAACATATACTGTATCCGCTCCAGCGTCTTCTTCTCCCCACAAAGCGAAAGGAAAGCCTCCCGCTCAATATCCAGCAAATATTGCTCGCTCACCTGCTGTGCACTGGTCAAATCGCCGCCACAAAGCACCCAGGCCACTTTTTTGGCGATCAGGATATCATGTTCGGAAGCGTAGTTGCCGAGTTTAAGCGAATGAGCAGCCACGTAAAGGGCGCCTAACCCAGTGCGGCCAAGTACGGTTATGTCCTTGCGTTGGATCGGCATTACATAGTCGGTAGCGAGTTCCAGCACCTTTTTCTTGGCCTCACTGATGTTGCGGGCTGCGTTGTGCACCACCGAATCTTTTTGAGTCTGTAAATAGCCAAAGTTGAATGCCTCGTAGGCAGAAGTGGCCACTTGTGCGGTTGCAATGGTCTTGAACCGTTCGATCAGACGGGGTATCTGTACATCATCTTCTTTGGAAATCTCATCGGACAAACGCAAGGCAAACTCTTTGGTGCCCCCTCCGCCAGGAATGATACCCACGCCGACCTCTACCAGACCAATATAACTTTCAGCCCCAGCCACCACGGAGTCCGCGTGCATCGAAAACTCACAGCCGCCGCCAAATACATAGCCCTGTGTAGCGATGACGACCGGAATGGCGGAGTATCGGATGCGCATCGAGGTCTGCTGGAACACGTTGGTCGCCATGTTCAGTTCATCCCAGTTTTGTTCGTAGGCCATCATGGCCACCATCATCAGGTTGGCGCCGACGGTGAACTGCTGCGCATTGTTGCCGATCACGATGCCTTTCCAGCCTTGATCCTCTGCAATTTGAATGGAGTCATTGATGCCCCGTAAAATACCCTCGCCAATGGCGTTCATCTTGGAATGGAATTCGAGGCAAAGTACCCCGTCTCCGATGTCATGTAAAGTGCATTCAGCGTTGGTATAAACTGGTTTTTGTGCGCGGTATGCATCCAGAATAATAAATGATTCACCGCCTGGGAGTGGTTCGTATTGCTTGCTTAAAGGATTGTAGCACAAGCGTTTGCCGCCCTCTGTTTTATAAAATGAAGCATTTCCGGCTGCCAGCATTTCTTTTACCCAGGCTCCGATCTTTTCGCCTTGTTTTTCAGCAAGTTCAACGCATTCTGCCACGCCTGCCATGTCCCAGTATTGGAATGGGCCAACTTCCCAGGCAAAACCTGCCCGTAGCGCATCGTCAATGGCGTATGCTGAATCGGAAATTTCAGGAACCCGGTTGGAAACATAGGCAAACAGGCCCAGGAAGGATTTCTGGAGAAATTCGGCCCCTTTATCGGCCCCTTTGAAGATCGCTTTCATCCGTCGTGGAAGTTCTTCGATCTGTTTCAGGGTGTCGAGAATGGGCAGTTTTTCTTTTTGAGGAATGGCGTATTCCAAGTTGTCGAGGTTCAGTGCCTGCACGATGGGACGGCCTTTTGGGTCCTTTTCAGCGGTTTTTTTGTAAAAACCTTGTCCTGATTTATTTCCAAAGAACTTGTTCTCCACCAGGAAATTCAGGAATTTCGGTACCTCCATCTTCGAGATCTGCTCGTCGTCCGGGCAGTTTGCTTTCATCCCATTTATCACGTGCACAGCGGTGTCCATGCCTACCAGATCGGCCAGTCGGAAAGTTCCGGTTTTAGGTCGGCCAATGGCAGGGCCCGTGAGTGCGTCTGCTGTATCAATGCCCAGCCCAAGTTCGTGGGTGAGTTGAAATATCTTTGCCATGGCGTACACACCCACCCGGTTGGCGATAAATGCAGGAGTGTCTTTGCAGCGCACCGTTTGTTTGCCCAGATGCACGTCGCCATATTCCATGAAAAAGGCAACCACATCGGGATTGGTGTCGGCGGTTGGGATGACCTCGAACAGGCGCATATAGCGCACAGGGTTGAAGAAGTGGGTGCCGCAAAAGTTGGCTTTGAAATCTTCGCTGCGACCTTCAGCCATCAAATGGATGGGAATGCCGGAAGTATTTGACGTGACCAGGGAGCCCTTTGAGCGATGCAACTCTACCTTCTCGTACACCTGCTTTTTGATGTCCAGACGCTCCACCACGACTTCTATGATCCAGTCGCAATCCTTAATTTTAGGAAAATCATCGTCGAAGTTGCCAACCTTAATCCGGCTGGCGAATCTGGTATCATAAAATGGTGCAGGCTTGGATTTTAGCGCATTGGCCAGGGAGTCTGCGGCAATCTTATTGCGATTGCCTTCGGTAGTAGCAAGGTCTAAAAGAAGTACTTCCAGGCCACAACCAGCGAGGTGAGCAGCTATACCGGTGCCCATAAGACCAGAGCCAAGAACGGCGACTTTACGAATGCGTTTATTGAGCATAATGTTGGAGCGAAAATTTGCTTGCGAAGGTAGGGGTAATTTGATGCTTGCAAATTCCAAAAAGTAACTGTTCTAAAAAAGATTCGGGGTGCGACTTCAAGTCGTACCCCGAATAGTCTCCGAATCGTGCAGTAAGTTGCAGTTAATACCGCGCAGTATAAGGATGAAAAGTCTGCCAACTATGCCAAAATTCCTGATATGCCGAAATTTTTGAAAGGTTTTTATCCGCCGGGTTGATGGCTCGGCCCAACAGATCCCAATGCTTGTTTCCCAGACTTAAGGTATCATTTTGAAAGGAGAAATCAGCAGTGGCATCCGGACGTTTGAATGCTGCAAAACTCGAATTATCAGCCCCCAGAACCAGCATAATGGGCTGATCGCCCACCTGATCCTGGATAATACGTTCCGTTTTCAGCCGGTTCCAATCAAATGCTTTCGCGGTTTTTTTATCGACCGGGATCCCAATTACCCAGGATTTTTCTTTCCAGGAAGCGGTATCCGTGCGCGTAAGTTTGCCACGCCCGATGCCAATATCGTAAGTGTCCATACTGTCATATTCTTCCAAAAAGGAAGGGTCGCGTTGCATCACCAGGCTATTTGGATACAGCGACAACCATTCCTGCAGGGAAGTTTGCGTGGAAGGCAGTTCAGGTAGTGAAGTGCCTTTGAGCGGACCCGCTACAGCTTCTCCGGTTGCTTGTCGCCACCAGCTATGCGTACTGTCGTCTTCGAACATGGCATTGAAATGATCCATCCCAACCAGCCGGAAGCGTTCGGGTCTGCCATTGACAGTAGGAGAAAACACACGACCGGTCCGGCAAACAGTACAATAGGTCACCATCACCGGTGTGCCCCCTACCGTATCGAGCACCTGATGGTGATAGCCCAGGAATTGGATAGGGTAGGCCTTGGCTTGCCCATTGAGTTCAATACCCACCACGAGTTTTTCGGGCTTCACAGCATTGGATCGGGTGTCGGCCAGTAGAAGGGTCCGGGGGGAATAGAACATATGATCGGCCGCCATTTCAAAATTGAATAGGTATAGTATCCCGAACAGCATTGTCAAGGCAATGCCTGGTATCCACTTTGAATCGCGAAAGGCCGGGATTAATCCGAAGCAGATCAACATTCCAAAAAAGGCACGGAAGATCCAACGCTGCTGGTACAATGCATAAGCCCACTCCAGGCTTTCCATGCGCTGGCTCCCGGGCATGGGCATGATGAAGAATATGTTGGCAATTTCAAAAAGGATAAATCCGGCAATTCCGAGATAAAATAGAATTTTCATAAAATCGAAGTCAGTTATAAGGGCAAAGGACGGAAAAGCATTGGGGGAAGATTGTTAGGATTTGCTTAGTTTGATTTTATCAATTAATACAGTCCCGGCACTTATTTAAAATTGATGCACTTTTGCGGCCATGAGACATGGGAAGTCAATCGCGTTACTTGTAACTTCCCGAAAGTTTAAAACTTTCGGGAAGTTCGTCGTGCTTATCGCTTTCTGCCTGCTTAAACTACCTGTCGCCACTGCCCAAACGGCTGATTCGCTCGCTGCCTTGCTTCTAACGGCCCCTCCCGATACCCACCGGGTCACCCTTTTGACCGATTACGCCTGGGAGATTAATGAATCTGAAACAGATCTGGCCGAAGCCAGGATCCGGGAGGCCATTGCGCTGGCGCAACGATTAGGGTTTAAACAAGGGGAGGCCACCGGATGGAATGGTCTGGGTGTGGTAGAAGAGATCAGAGGAGACTTTAAAAAGGCCATTGAAAACTATGAAAAAGCCCTTGCGCTGCGACAATCATTGGGGGATCAGCGTGGGAGCGCCGGGGTACTGACCAATATTGGGAAAGCAAATCAATCTTTAGGGAAATTACAGGAATCAATAAGCAGGCAACGAGAGAGTCTGGCTATTTATGAATCTTTGAAAGACACAATCAGAATAGCACGGGTATATGTCAATATCAGTGCTTTGATGTCCACAAACGGGGCATATACAGAAGCATTTGGAGAACTGAACAAGGCACGGCTTCTGATTGAAAATAAGAATGATTTACCAACTAAAATCAAAATTTATAGCCAATTTGGACATAATTGTTATGATATAGATATGTTTGAAAAGTCTAGGGAATGGTGCCAAAAGTCGCTCCAATTGCGCCAACAAATTGGAGATTCCCTTGATATCGCGGATGGGCTAGTAGACTTGGCCAACGCACTAGATGAATTGAATAGCGAGGATTCCTCCAAATTAGCGGTACAATATTATTTGCAAGCAAATAACATTTTTCGTGCTTTTGAAGACAGCTCAAGAATCGCATCTGTATGCAATAACCTTGGCGATGCTTACAAACATCTCAAGCGCTATTCGGAGGCATTGAAGGTCTTACATGAATCTGAACGAATTTTCTTAGAACATGACGACCAGCCTGGCTTGCTAAATACCTACAACACGCTCAATGACGTATTTTCTCGACTCAACAAACCCAAAGAATCGCTTCGATACATACAGCGCTATTTTGATATTGCCGAAAAAATTGGAAATGAAAATTACAAACTCAGTGCGCTAAAGGACTTTGCTCGAGCTTACGCTCAATTGGGAAAATACGCCAAAGCATACGAATATCAAAAACAGTACAATGACCTTCGTTTTAAGGTGATGGATGATAAACGATCGCAAAATATTGAAACGCAGCAGGCACTCACCGATGTACAGGAACGCCAA
>CANJPT010000152.1 GCA_947476195.1 Lewinellaceae bacterium
AGCGGTTTGGCCGCGGGAATTTATGTCGTTACCATTACGGACGCTGTTGGATGTAGCACCACCGCAAGTTTCAACATAAGTCAGCCATCTAATTCAGTCCAAATAGCTTGCAGTATGGTGAGTTTAGTAACCCAACCTGGCTTCAACGATGGCAAAGCTCAAGTTCAAATTAGTGGAGGCGTTGCCCCTTACGCTGTTTTATGGAGCCCCGGCGGGCTACAAAACGGTGTTGCATCGGGTATATTCCCGCTCAATAATTTGGGGGTAGGCACCTACAATGTCACGGTGACAGATGCAAATGGTTGTACCGACTTCTGTAATTTCAGTATTTTACTAAGTCCCTGTTCTTCCGCAGTGGGAACCATGGGGTCTGCTCAACTCTCGCATTGTAGCACAGGTTGTATTACTGCAAACTACGATGCGCTAGGACAAGTCCTAGATGCCGATGATGTACTTCAATTCATTCTGCACTTAGGCCCTGACTCCTTGATCGTCGGTGAAAAAGCCCGTAGCAGCACGCCAACGTTCTGTTTTAACCCAGCTACGATGACCTATGGTACTACGTACTATATTTCGGCGGTAGTGGGTAACCATGACGCCACCGGAAATGTATTGCTGGCGCACTATTGCACGGTTATTACTACCGGAACGCCTGTTGTGTTCTATGAAAAACCTGTAGCGAGTGTGGCAATACCCGAACCAATTACTTGCGCAAAATTGCAGGTAAGCGTTTTTGGAAGCTCAAATCTGCCAAACCCCACATTCCAATGGTCAACCAGTGATGGCAACATTGTTGGACCTGTCAGCCAGTCCAATATTGAAGCCAATGATGCAGGTAGCTACCGATTGATCGTCGGCGTGAACGGTTGTTTAGATACCACTGAGGCGGTTGTACTTGACATCCGAAACGACCCAATGGCAAAGATCTTCGCCAGCCCGGATGATATTCTGGACTGCAGGATCAACCAAATTGTACTGGCAGGAAAAATAGAAGGATCCATTGACGCAAATACTGTTTGGTATGACCAAAATGGTTTGGTTTACCCGGGCGGTTCAGTCCTCCAAATTGATGATCCGGGTACTTATTGGTTCGCTATTGTAGATACGATTACTTTCTGTACCGATACTACAAGCATTGTAATCGGAAAGGACCAACTTTATCCGCCGCTATTTATCAATCCGCCTGCTATTTTGACCTGTTCCATTGGGTCTGTCACGATTACCGGAGGTTCGCCAATATCCGGGATACTGTTTAAATGGGCCACTATCAGTGGGCAGGATACCAGCATTATCGGAAATGGTACAAGCGTAGTTGTTACACAACCGAATACTTACTACCTCTTTGGATATGACCCAGTTAATGGCTGTAAAAACGCTATGTTTACCATTGTGGTAGCTGACCAGACCTATCCAACTGCTAATGCAGGCCCGCCATTCAACATTGACTGTTACGGTGAAACGGCTATGATAAACGGCTCCGCTACAGGAGGTACGGGAACTTTGAACTTTAGCTGGACCACCGTTGGAGGGGCGTTTGTATCAGGTGCAAATACCCCAACCCCAACCATTAGCGAACCCGGCATTTACACTGTGCTTGTCACGGCAACTGGTAATGGATGCTCTGACACGGATGCCGTGGCTATTGCTCCCAATGAACCCGTTGCATTACCGATCGTAGATAGCCCGGCCTGTGTTGGTGAGAAAGGTACTATCCTGATAGACACCGTTTTGGGGGCAAAACCACCTATAACGTACACCTTAACTGGTGGTCCGTTCCAACAATCGGGCAATCTTTTCAGCAACCTATCGCCTGGAGATTATTCTGTTTACATCGTGGATGCGAACGGTTGTTCCACAAGCTTGGATGCTACTGTGATACAGCCTCCTGTATTTGAAGTAACGGTAGATCCAGTGGTAGCCATTCAATTGGGAGACAGTTACCAGGTAGATGCGACGGTGAATATACCAGACAGTGAGATCGCCCAGATTACCTGGACTCCGCCTGTCTGGCTGAGTTGCGATACTTGCCTGAGTACCAGGATCGATACGCCATTGCATAGCCAGAATTACCGCATTCTGGTGGTCACCAAGGATGGTTGTCGAGACGATGCGCCTCTTTTGCTCCGGGTGAACCGCCAGGTGAAAGTGTATATCCCCAATATTTTCTCGCCTAATGACGACGGAGATAACGATTGGTTTACCGTATTTGCAGACATTAAAGGCGTGAAACAGGTCAAAACATTGCAAATATTTGACCGCTGGGGAGATCAGGTGTTCCAAAATGAAAATTTCCAACCCAATATTCTTGAGCTTGGTTGGAACGGGCGCTTCAGGGGGCAGGATATGAACCCGGCGGTGTTCGTCTACTACGCCGTTGTAGAGTTTATTGATGGTCAGGAAGTGCTGTTCAAGGGAGATGTGACGATAGAGCGGTAGTTTAAGTTCTACGGCGTAAATAGAAAAAGCGCGGTACACCAGTTGTGTGCCGCGCTTTTCTATTTTGCATCTTTGAGTACTTGTTCGCCGCTTTTGATTTAAGGCGAAAGCGTGCAGACTTTATTTTAATTGAGGCAACATTGGAAGCACACTACTGGACACTTTTGTTTTGCCCAAAAGCCTGTAAGGTTTCCAAAACCTTATAGGTCTAGGTTTTAGGAAATGTCCAGTAGTGTGCATTGGCAGCCCTAAGGTGAAAATTTAAACGAAAAGTAAACCTGATTTTGTCGGTTATAGACTGAATCGCCGCGCCAAACAAGCCATGAGTCTGATCAGGTATACTTTTTCGTTTTATCAAACGCAAAGGGCAGCATTACAAATGTAAACATGAGCAGGCAAAGGAATTCACCACCGATGATATACCAAGGCCATTCGCCAAAAAAGTCGAGCATGGTAGTCGTTGGTGGCTTTTCATTCAGGTACATAAAGTTGGTTCCCAGCAGGTAATTGATCCCCAATACAAATACAAAATAGTAGTTCGTCCATAGGAATGCTTTACCAAAGCTTCGCCAGGTCGGTCGGAATTTATAAACCAAAACAGCGTAAAGCGTGCTTTGTACCAAACCTATATGGACAACGAAGTATCGAAAATCAATATAGTACGGAAAAGATCCTTTCAGATCAGGTGTAACCAAAGCCTGGATGCAACCGCCCATCACCATAAAATACGTGATCTCAAAAAGAAAATACGAACGCTGCCAAAGCATTACCGGAAGCAACAAGTTGATAAAGTAACAAGCATGGAAGGGCAACACCAGCCCTATATCCAGTGGTCTTGTAAAAAAGAGCATGTAAATGGTAATTACCAACCATAAAACAACTGGCAGTAGAGCCTGGATCAGTGCAATGCGGCGCTGACCTACTTCAGTCCTTTGTTTTTTTCCCAGCCAGATCCAAAAAAAGCAGCTCGCCATGCCCATGACTAACCAACTAACATGCTCTATATTGTACGGATGAAAGTCTGGCGAAAACAGAAGAACTTGAAACATGGAGTGATTTATTTGCATTCGGGGGAAAAGTAGTGAGATAATCTATACATTCTATTCCTGATTCCATATTTTTTGACAAACTGAACGTTTTTGGACCAGAACTGCCCGGGCCACACGGTAAAGGTCTCGGCATGACCTGTTCTAATGCGTGGTCATGGCCAAAATTCAGGCTACAGCCAACCTTCCAGAACCATATAGGACCAAACCTTTGCTGTTGGCAACAAGCGAAAAAGCTATAAAATTCTCTGGTGTAGTCGGTCTCAATTCCGCACCTTTGCAGTATATTTTTTTGACTGCATGCCACTCCTCCTGATCACACACCCTTTCCCTGATGCCAGCTTTGGTCTTTGGCAAATTGCCGAAAGCGAGGATTTTTTTCGTGTGGATCTGCCCTTAAGGATAGAAGAAGAAGCAGAATTGGCCCAACACCACAATCCCCTTCGCCGACTGGAATGGCTCGCAGGGCGCTGGCTTTTGCACAAACTTACGGACTCCCCACAGCGTCTCCCCCTGGCGAAAGACGCCTTTTCCAAACCCTTTTTCCCGGACAATCAACACCTCGCCTGCTCGCTCAGCCATTCTAAAGGCATCGTTGGCGCATACATTGTAGCCCCACCTAGCCCTCCAATCAGGGGGGGAGTCGGCTGCGATATCCAGGTTTTGACTGAAAAAATGCCCGCTATCGCACACAAATTCCTAAATGACTCCGAAAAAGAATTTATGGAAAGCCGCCCCCTAGCAGAATACTTAGACCTCTTGCATTTATTTTGGACCGCCAAAGAATGCCTCTACAAAGCCTATGGGCTGAAAGAGCTCGACTTTCGTAAAAACATGCTGGTGGAAAAGATCTTGTGGGATGGGCAAAATGGGCAAGCGGTCGGGAGTGTTAAAAAAGAAGGCTTTTTGCAGAATTTTCAATTGATTTTCAGCAAAATAATCCTACCGGATGACCGTGAAATCATTACGGCTGTTTGTTTGGGAGAGGACTGAGTCTTTTGATAATTGTAAATCTACCCAAACATCTTCCGCGCCTTGATCGTAGACGGTGAAACGCCCAGATCCCGGTCGATCTGAATATGCGGAAAATGGCAGCGCAGGCCAATTTTGATCATGGCCAGGTGATGAATGGCATGATCATAGACAAAAGCCAGTTCACGCCCCACAGTACTTTGATAGTTTGGGCGTTCCGTCCCCCCGAATTCGGCCTTCAAGGCTACTTCCACAGTAGATTGCATCCCCGGTAGCGATGCTGCAAATGCATCCAGGCTTGCCATTGCGATCCCCGGAGAATCCTCAAAAAGGAGATTTCGCTCGCGAGAAGCATAGTCCACGATGCCCAAAGAAACGCCTCGTTCCAGGCAAATAAAAAACTCCAGAATATGCCGGAAGTGCTGCCCCAGGGTACTGCCATCAAATTCAGGCAGGGGGTGCCGGTATTCCTGCGGTTCTATCTGACCCAGCAGATCATTTATCTGATTGATTGTAAGCAAGATAGCTTCTTTTGCTTGCATGGCCATGCCTTTCAGAAAGTGGGTTTGGAAAACTTTACGCCGTAAAAATAGTTAGGATTCCTTTCTTCTCGGAGATTCAACTGACTTTTGCCCTAACTTGTCTGTACACCGACACCAAAAAAATGCTTCCAATACTCCCGCCCCCCTTTATCCGTCAAATGCAAGCTCTGCTTGGATCAGAATGGCCGCTGCTCGAAGCTGCGCTCCAGGCCCCGGCACCTGTCAGTATCCGGCTGAATCCTCGTAAGACGTTGGACGTTGGACGTTGGACAATAGACACTGGACCTGGGATACCAGGCGTTCCCCCACACCAATTACCAATCACCAATGCACCAATTTACCAATTTACCAATCACCAATCGCCTATCAACCGCTCCCCCATCCCCTGGCACCCCCAGGGTTTCTACCTCTCCGAAAGACCTGTTTTTACCCTCGATCCCACATTTCATGCAGGCGCCTATTACGTTCAGGAAGCTTCCTCTATGTTCATCCACGAGGCCCTGCGGCAAACGGTTGACTTTTCTAAACCCCTGAAAATACTCGATCTGTGCGCGGCTCCAGGTGGAAAAAGCACCTTATTGGCGGATATAGCGACGGAAGACAGCCTGCTCATTTCCAATGAAACCATCCGTCCGCGCACGGGCCCACTCCGGGAAAATCTGGAACGCTGGGGAACGCCAAATGTAGGCATCACCAGCGGAGAAGTAGAAGAGTTTGCCCAGCTGGAAGATTGGTTCGACCTGATCGTAGCAGATGCCCCTTGCAGTGGCGAAGGCCTTTTCCGCAAAGATCCGGATGCCATGCGCGAGTGGTCGCTGCCGCAGGTAGAGTTCTGCGCCGGACGCCAACGGCGCATTCTCGCCGCCGCAGTGCAGGCCCTCGCTCCTGGCGGCATTCTACTCTTTAGCACCTGTACCTACAACGCTCAGGAGAATACCGAAAACGCCAAATGGCTTGCCAAAAACTTTGACCTAGAGTCCATTCGCATACAAATACCCGAGGAATGGGGCATCGTTCAGACCGATTTCGGCTGTCAGTTTTACCCGCACAAAGTGAAGGGAGAGGGGTTTTTCTTGTCTGTTTTTAAGAAAAAAGAGGGAGAGCCTAAGAAGCACAGCCCCTCAGCCCTCTTTAAAAGTATCAAACCACTCCCAAAAGCCCTTGTACCACAAGCCGGGAGCTGGCTTACTCCGGATGCCAATGCCCGTTTTTTTCTGACGCCCTCCGGTGAAGTGCTGGCCTTGCCAGCAGAGTTGGAAAGTCAATATCTTTTGCTGGATAAATTTTTGAAAACCAAGTGGTTTGGAACGAATATCGGCGAATTTAAAGGCAAAGATTTCATCCCCAGCCATGCCTTGGCCCTGAGTCGATGGGCTTCTCCTACCTTGCCTGCTGTGGACCTTACCCGCGAGCAAGCCCTGCTATTTTTGAAGAAAGAAACCTTCGATCCGCCGGCGGGTGCGCCATTGGGTTGGACCTTAGCTCGTTTTGAAGGATTGAATCTGGGCTGGTTAAAAATCTTGCCCAATCGATTGAATAATTATCTGCCGCAGGAACGGAGGATCCGGATGGCAATTGCTTGAAAATTAATGCTGAATAAGAACTTTACCCTCTGTTATGCCCGGTACAGAATACCAGTAAATTCCACTTGGAAGGTCAATTAAAGACAACTGAACAACACCCTGATTTGAAGGCAAGGTAACTCCCCTAACTGTTTGACCCTGAGCGTTAAAAATTAGAAGCTGGCCTCCAAAATCACCAATACCCTGATAGTCAATAGAGAGTATATCCTTGGCAGGGTTAGGATATACCCATACACGCTTATCCGGAATAGGCAATACTGGCTGGCTTACACTTACTGTAGCAGTACAAGGCACGCCAGGGTTATTGATTGGCCCAAGTCGATAGTTTGGGAAAGAGGGCATGGAAGCTCCGCTTGGAGTAGGAAGATGCAGTCCTCGCTGCTCTATATTACAAGCCAACCCCGGTTCATCCGGGTTATGGATAATATGAAAGTAGCGGGTGTCGCCACCAGCAACGATATATATTTTACAGTCTGGCCCTAGCTGGCACTGCCAAAACATTGTAGGAAATGGATCTGCATTGCCGTCCCACTCAGCTACTTTTATTTGGGATGAACTGATATCAGGTGCAAGTACGTCCAATTGATACAAAGATTTTCGGCAGGACAAATACAAGTATTGGTTATTGGGTGAAACGGCACACCCAATCTCACCTACAAGCTGGTTGCCGTATTCAAAGGGTATGGTGTCAAATTGGGTAAATATGCCTGCATCCCGGTCAAATGTATACACCATCACAGGCCTATACCGACAAGTTCGGTACAATTTACTGCCATCTGGTGAAAAGACCATTTGACCCAGGCCCTCACCTTGCGGATCTGGGAGAATGCCAATGGTTTGTTGGAATGTGTCTACAATGCCTTGACTTGTAAATTTGAAGATGTAAAACTGGTTGCTGTTTCTTCTAGGGGTGATTAACCACCAGTCCTTGCCGTTGGCATGCTTAACTGCCGCGATTTCCGCCCATGCCAAAGTGTCGGACATCAATACTGTATTCTTTTCAAGAACTTTCCCCTTTCCACTATTCTGTTTCATGTCTACTATAGTATAATAAAATTTATCAAAGATAGCATCAGAAGGATTTGAGAACAATATAAACCGCTTATGAAAAAGATAGTACAAACCCGATGAATCAGGTACTGGTAATATGAGTGAATTCGCTGGGCCGCCCGCATACCCATCTTCATATGTTACACACCATAGTGTATGCGAATTGCCCGGATTGATATTATCTCCATTTTCTATTACCTTGTCAACTGAATTAGCAATAACACACCCGTTCGTATAAAAAAGCAGACTTCCTGAGGAATCGCAAATGCTGGAATTAGTGCTATACATATTCTGCCCCCTAAAATGATATGTTGCCCTGGGAGGATGGAAATTAAAATCAATAAGTGTACCCCCATAAGTGGTATCAAGAGCATGATTATCATCTCCTGTTATCCAAACATTATCAAATTTCTGTGCTAATGTGGTATATACTGTTAAGCAGAAACCAAGGAAAAATAAGTTTTTCATGCTGAAATGCTCAATATCATATCAGCCCTGTGATGATTGCACATCACAGGGCTGATATAGAAGAATAAAAATTAGTGTTGAATAAGGACTTTGCCCGCCTTTAAACCGGGTACAGAATACCAATACACTCCATCTGGAAGGCCGATTAAAGACAATTGAACAACACCCTGATTTGAAGGCAAGGTAACTCCCCTAACTGTTTGACCCTGAGCGTTAAAAACTAGAAACTGGCCGCCAAAATCACCAATACCCTGATAGTCAATAGAGAGTATATCCTTGGCAGGGTTAGGATATACCCATACACGCTTATCCGGAATAGGCAATACTGGCTGGCTTACACTTACGGTAGCTGTACAGGGTACACCTGGATTGTTTATTGGCCCGAGGCGATAGTTAGGAAAGGATGGCATGGATCCCCCCGTCGGGGTTTGGAAGTTCA
>CANJPT010000153.1 GCA_947476195.1 Lewinellaceae bacterium
ACAACAGGTCGAATCGACTGGTCCGCCGCCAGCTCCGCCTCCTGATATCAAGCAGCCGAAAGTATTCACCCCAAGTATTCCGTTATTACAATCGCTTATTGTGCATTTATAATCAGTATTAAGTGCTTGAGACCAATATAGCTTGTCTTTTATTTTAATAAAGCAACAATAGTCGGTATATATGACGCCGCCATTGGTGTCCACAGGGAAATTCTCACAAACTATATTTGAATCACACTGGTATTCCAGGCAAAATTTCATCTCCAATGAATCTGAAGGCATGGGGGTTGACCAGGCAAGGTGAATATTCATCCCGCCGTCAACCGAAGGGGTGATTTCATTCAATACCGGAGAATAGATACCCAGTAAAGTGCCACAGGAGTCATTCAGTTTAATCCCATGTGGCAGATCAAATTCAAGGTGAATAAATCCATCCTCGGACAGGTATTTGCTTAGTACTTCATACTTGAACGCGTAATTCTGTCCACTTTGCAAACATGTATTATTGGCTGATTTAAGCCTCCCCTGTACCTCATAGCCATCTTCAGGAATGATAAAAGCGTTTTTGGAAACAAATCCATTCACGGGGCACTCTTTCTTATAATAACAGTCCGCGCGAAAGAGCGGTTGCACTCCTTCACAGGGTACTACACACGTTATTACATCAAATAAAAACTGAATCGAATCTGTAGCCGAAATAATTGGGATTACGAATGATGCTTCAAATGCAGCAGTAAGGCCACAAGCTGGAAGCACGGTTGGTGAATAGGTATTGGGCAATATGGGTGTGCTATTCCCATTTGAGCTTTCGATACGAAAAGCATCTAATTTCATACCGGCCTGCGACAGCCCTTCTACGAGCGTAAGATTAAAGATGACATCTTTGGCTTGGGCCATGCCTACGTTTTTGATCTTGAAGCCCATCAGGGCTGTTTTATTGCCGCAGTAATCGGTAGGGGGCGCCCAGATCTGTTCAAAAACCAGGTTTGGAATCTTGGTAGAAGGATTAATTTGGATGAAGGCCGGTTGATTGAAGGTGTCGTATCGACAAGCATCGCCCCCGCAGCCCCATCCTGCCCGCAGCTTTGAAGGATTTGTAAAAGCGGGTATGCCGCAAGAAGTGATGATGATTTGTTCGGTGAAGCAAACAGATTCAAATTGATTCAACCAGATATCTCCATTGCCAACACTTTCAAAAAAACTTCCACCGAATTCAGCAGAAAAAACCGTTGGATTGTTGGCCTGAGTGCTTGCGAGGGCTACAGAGACCTCAAATCCAGGCAGATGACTATCCTCAAAAAACAAGCTGCCGATTTTTCCAATGCGCGTGTTTTCTACACAAATGCTGCGCAACAAGGTGTCACCTATCTCGCCCACCAACATTTGAGGGTTTACACTTTTGATCAGAATGGCACCCGTTTCCACTTGAATGGGCGTACTAACCTGAGCGTTTCCAAGTGGGGATGTGACGGTAATGTCAATGATGAAAATTTGCCCGGCATCCAGAATTGTTGCTGCGTTGCAATCCGCGCTGATCTGGAATTTGACCGTAACTGATTGGTTTGCAGGCACATCAGGAAGTCCGAATATGGGCGCAGCAAGGTTTGAGATATTTTGTTCAATGCCCCCTGTTGCGGTACCGGTAACATAGGATATTCCAGTCGGCAAACTCAACAGCAAGGAAGCCCCGCTGAGCTGAAATGCATTATTGTTTTGAACCTTTATGGTAAAAGTGTCCGTACTACACACCACCAGCGAATCGCTTTTGGTGTAAGAAATTACTAGGTTCTGAGCTGGAAGGAAAAAATAAAACAGGGTAAGAAAAAGCCCTGTAAGCGAAGCGCGTGTAGCAGGATTCATAAGCGGGTTGTCTGTCGGTTTTGTGTCCGCTAATTATAGTGCAAATTTCATGCACTTTTGCAGCACATGTCGGCCAGGATTCAATTTTACGTCCGTTGCCAACTAACGGTCACATTGCTCCAAGGACTTTTGCGCGACTTCAAAAGTCAGGGGTGGAATATTGTTGCCCCAGCTTTGGAGCACGTAATTCACTACATTAACGATCTGTATGTCTGAAAGTTTGTCGTTTCCGACCATTTGCTCGGAGTATGTTTTGGCGTTTACCACGATGGTGTCATGAAACCCGTGTCGTACCATGCAAACCAAACGATCGCGGTTGCCAGCAAGGTAATCTGAACCTGCCAGGGGTGGGACAAGGAGGCCCACACCCTCCCCGCCATCCAGGTGACAATTGGAGCAATGGGTCTTGTAGAGCCGTTCCCCCATTTGATAAGGCTGTGGCTTGCAGGAAAAGAATAAGAGGACGAAGAGTGGAATGAATATTTTTTGCACAGAAGCTTTTATGTTAAAAACGCAATTCAGGAGAGGATGTTTAATAATTTGTGACGTTCATCCCATTCCATTGATAGTAAAAAAACAATTACCGAAGATGAGCCGGCAATTTTTCCTTCAAATTCAAGGCCTCAAAAACGGCAAAAGAATCTTCGTCATAGTAAATATGAAATACGACAGCCCGTTCAGCATAGATCAGGGAAAGTCCCAAAAATATTGGCATGAGCGCAAACCATTCACAGTGTCCGGTAAAATATCCTTTGATCAAACACAAGACCAAAGCGATGCAAGAGAAAGCGGCCAAATTGGATGCAAGTGCCTTAAGCGCTTGCCAACGATCTAAAATAATCAGATGCTTTTCTCCGTATTCACGCAGCAAGGCCCAGTATTCGGGCATATTTTCCGAAGTGATCTTACGCGGAGGGATATTAAGTCGTTTGAATATCATGGATCCAAAAAAGTGCAGCGTGAATCCCATGATATAGGCCACTATTACGCCAGAAAGCAGGGTCTTTGTTTCGATCTTGCCAATAAAAGTATAAAGATCTGAAAGAGAAAGTACGCTTGTATCTGCAGTAATCCAAAGTGACAATAACAAAGCAGTACCAGGAATGAGGTACCCCAGAATGTCAAAAAAATCAAGTCTGATCTTGTCCATATTGGTCTTAAATTATCTGATTGCCTGATCTGATCCTCCTTGCCTGGCAAAAGGCGCGGCATCCTGCCCACAAAATTCCCCTGCCAAAAACTTATAGTACCCGGTTACGCCGATCATTCCGGCGTTATCTGTACAATATTGGAAAGCTGGCACATAAGTGTTCCAGCCTTCTTTTTCACCCCAGGCTTTGAGACCTTCGCGAAGCCCGGAGTTTGCGCTTACACCACCCGCAATGGCGATCTCCCGAATACTGGTCTGCCTGGCTGCTTTTCGAAGCTTTTTTAATAGGATGGTTACAATGATCCCTTGAATAGAGGCGCAGATGTCGGCTAGATTTTCTTCAATGAAATTTGGATTTGCAGCCGTCTCTTTTTTTAAAAAGTAGAGAATACTGGTTTTTAAACCGCTGAAACTAAAGTCAAGTCCCGGCATACTGGGTTCCGGGAATGAGAAACGAGGCTGACCTTCGCGGGCATATTTATCAATCAAGGGACCAGCAGGATAGCCGAGTCCAAGTAGTTTACCGGACTTGTCAAATGCTTCACCAGCAGCGTCGTCCTGGGTTTGCCCGAGTATTTCCATGTCGAGAAAATCCCGAACCAGCGTGATCTGTGTATGCCCTCCGCTCACTGTAAGGCATAAAAACGGGAACTGCGGCTTGGGATCTTCGGCAAAATGCGCCAGTACATGCGCCTGCATGTGGTTTACCTCGATCAAAGGCAGATCAAAGCTCAAGGCAAACGCTTTGGCAAATGAGGTGCCAACTAACAAGGAACCCAGCAAACCAGGGCCTCTTGTAAATGCAACGGCATCAATGTCTTTTTTAGCTATTCCGGCTTTTTGAAAAGCAAGATCTACTACCGGAATAATATTGGCCTGGTGTGCCCGGGAAGCTACTTCCGGAACAACACCACCGTATAGACGGTGTGCTTCCTGGTTGGCTATGCAATTCGACAGCACTATGCCGTCACGGACAATAGAAGCAGATGTATCATCACACGATGATTCGATGGCAAGAATAGTAGGCATAATTAGGGACAAAAGTAGCGCATTATGTATTCGTGTTGGAGCACGAAAAGCATAGTTTGGCACGATTCTTATTATTAGATACGCTACGCTTACATTTGGGCTTTAAAGCTTGTTCGCCTTACTTCAGGATTCATCTACTATTTTCCATTAGCAATTTCCATTTATCATGTTCGGTTCAAACACAAAAGACACAAAATTAAATAATTCATCGCTTACTGCACCCAATGACAAAGACAGCGTTTCAACCACAGTGATTGCTAAAGGCACCACGATCGAAGGTAAATTTGCCTGTCTTGAAAACGTTCGCCTTGACGGTGCAATACATGGGGAGGTCAAGGTCGACAAGCGCTTCGTTATGGGCGAAGGCAGTTTTGTTCATGGCAATATTGTAGCCCTGAATGCAGCCATTAAAGGCAAGATAGATGGCGATATTCATGTAAAAGAGGCCCTTCATCTGATGGATTCTGCCGTCATTAAAGGTAATATCACAGCAAAAACAATGATCGTTGATGAGGGCGCAAGGTACAACGGCGTTTGTCGGATTGGCGAACCCGCCGCGTTTCCAGTGTCTACGACTGCAACGGTAAAGGAAAAAAACTAAGCACTGATCTTAACGGTCTTGCCAACAAATGGCCGAAAATTTGAAACTGTTGCGCATCTTTGCGTTTGGTTTCGGGTTTCCGGCCATTTTTTATAACGCCTGTGTTTGCTTACCAGTCTGAATTGTTGAATCCTGAAATGGCTGCTTCCAGTGCACTGCGCATGGTAGTCGGTAGTACTGGCGTGTCTCTTTTGGTAAGTCATGACAATGGAATAAAAGCCCTAAAGTCATGGCAAATTGCCAAGTCAGAACAAGGATTTCAAGCAGTTGAATCAGAAATACGCGGTATATTTGGTTCAGAGCCACTTCTAAACTGGCAGTACAAGACCAAAACCTGTGTCCTTTCCAGCCCCGATTCTACCCTGGTGCCACGTCGATTATTTGAACCGGAAAACCTTGCACAATATTTTAAACTGCTCCTGCAACCAGAGCTTGAACGCAGCTATGGCTTTGAAAAACTGGTCACTTTCGATTGCTACCTTGTTTGGGCAGCAGAAACCAGTCTGGTCCAATTATGTGGTGCCTACTTTTCGAGTGACCGCTTTATCCATCTCGGCGGTCCGCTCTTGAATGCCTATCATCAATGGGCACCGACCGATAATTTTGGTATATTTGCCAACTTGCGTGGCCAAAAGGTACAAATCGCAGTATTTGAGCGCAGAAATCTGGTATTTTTTAATACATTTGATTTTTTACAGTCTGCTGACCTACTGTATTTTATCTTGCTTGTTTATAAACAATTTGGACTCAATCCATTAGGGATCCCACTTACGATTAGCGGAACACTTGTTGAAGATTCAGAAATCTTCCGTTTGTTGATTCGATATGTCCGTATAATACAATTCTCTCGACTACCCGAAGTACCCAGGCTCCCGAAAAATGCCAAAGATTTGCCCGAACATTATTGGCTTGAAATTGTATCAGTTTAAACTTGTAGCGCAAAAAGTGGTTTGATAAAGCAAAGTCGAATATGAGAATAATTGGAGGAAAATTTAGAGGCAGACGTTTTGACCCGCCCGCCGATAAGTGGCCAACGCGCCCAACCATGGACCAGGCAAAAGAGGCCCTATTCAACATCCTGAACAATGTATTGGACTTCGAAGACATTCGGGTACTCGACCTGTTTGGAGGCACCGGAAGTCACTCTTATGAGTTTATTTCAAGAGGATGCGAAGATGTTACTTACGTGGATAAGTTTCCGGATGCAGTGCGTTTTGTGCGACAAACTGCTCAAAAACTTGCCATTGAAGATCAGATTAAGATCTTTCAAATGGACGTTTACCGTTTTATAGAAAACGCTTCGGGTCAATGGGATTATATTTTTGCAGGGCCACCATACACTTTGCCAACCATTGACACTTTGCCGGATTTAATTTTACAGAAAAACCTGCTGCTACCGGGTGGTCTTTTTGTCATGGAACATAACCCACACCACGATTTTCTGAATCACCCAAATCTCTCAGACGTTCGGAATTACGGTAAGACTATCTTTAGTTTTTTCAAACCGGATGTCATTGCTGACACTTCAGCCTAATCACTGCTGTCCGGATTTCATTACTTTCATGGCCAGCCCGGTCGCGAATTTTGATGTAATAAAAAAACGAATCGAATGCAATCTGAGTCGCATCATCACAGGCAAACTTAATGCCATTCGGTGACGTATAAATACAGCATGTTGTGGGTAATTTTACAGTAATTTCTCCTGAAATACCATTGTTAGCGCCTTGGGGTTCAACATAAGGAAGCTGTAAAGCAGGCTTTGGAAAGGAATCCCGGGAATCGCGGATAAATACACTTGCAGTTGGGTCTGTTTCAGGATAACCAAGATCCCCATCCCCATCCGTAAAAGAAAACATGACAAACAAAGAGTCTTGATACCCGGTACCTTGCTGTAGCTGGCTTTTTGAAATCCCAAGGTATTTGATCACAGGTTCTTTAGGATAATCCGGCGGCTTAATACAGTAAGACATAAGCATACACAGAGAAACGACGGCTATCAGCAACAGTTTTTTCATAGCAACTAATTTTGCCCCAAAATTGGGCTTTTTTTAGACAATGCAAACTCCTCAACGGACAGATTTATTGCCCATGCTGGCAAACCTTCACGAATCCAACTTCGAGGCCGCTGCGCAGGCGATTTTTGCCTATCAATCTGTCTGCAATCCTATCTATGCTACATACCTGAAACTGTTGGGGCATGCTGTCCAAAGTCCGGGGTTCACCGTCCAGATCCCCTTTCTGCCCATCTCATTTTTCAAAACCCACCCGGTGCAAACAGGCGTATGGGACCCTGAAACGGAATTTACCAGCAGCGGAACCACCGGCCAGATTCCCGCGCGCCACCTGGTGCGTCAGCTCGATCATTATCTGTTCAATACACAAAAGGGATTTGCTCAATTTTATAGCGATCCATTCGAGTGGGCTGTTTTGGCCCTGTTGCCTTCTTACCTGGAACGCGAGGGCTCATCCCTGGTGGCCATGGCCAACTTCTTTATTCAAAAATCCGTACACCCCGAAAGCGGGTTTTTTCTGAATGATTTTGACCGCTTAAAAACCGCACTAAACACCTGTAAATCAAAAGGGTGTAAAACCCTTCTGCTGGGAGTGAGTTTTGCCTTGCTCGATTTTGCAGACCAATATCCGATGGATCTATCCGGTGTAACGGTCATGGAGACAGGCGGTATGAAGGGCCGTCGTCGCGAACTAACGCGCAGGGAGTTGCACGAAACATTGTGTGCTGCATTTGACCTGAAAACGATTCATTCAGAATATGGGATGACAGAACTGTTCTCCCAGGCGTATGCCCAGGGCGGAACAAAGTTTCGACCCACTCAAACCATGCGTGTATTCACCACGGAACTCAATGACCCTTTTTGTCCACTGCCGGCCGGCCGAACCGGGATACTGAATATCATTGACCTGGCCAATCTGGATACCTGTAGTTTCATTCAAACAGAAGACTTGGGACGGGTTTTCCCGGACGGAAGTTTTGAGGTATTGGGAAGAGCTGAAATAGCAGAGATGCGCGGCTGTAATTTGATGGTAGAGTAGGGGAGCGGAGCTAAGGAAAAAATAAACAATATGAAAATCGGACTTTTATCAGACACGCATTCCTACCTCGATGAACGGGTATTCGAATACTTCGCCGAATGCGATGAGATCTGGCATGCGGGTGACTTTGGAAATGAAACCGTGCTCGACAAGCTAAAGGCCTTCAAGCCATTACGAGGCGTTTATGGCAATATCGACGGAGCCAAAATCCGTGCTGAATTGCCCCTTGATCTTCGTTTTACCTGCGAAGGTCTACCGGTTTTTATGACCCATATCGGGGGATACCCTGGGCGCTACGAACCACGGGTAGGCAAGATCTTAAAAGAGGATCCACCCACCGGCGGCCTTTTTATCAGCGGGCATTCCCATATCCTGAAAGTAATTCCCGACAAAACACTGGATTTCCTGCACATCAACCCGGGCGCCTGCGGCAACGAAGGCTGGCATAAAGTAAAAACGCTCGTCAGATTCAGCATTGAGCAAGGTAAGATCCTTGAGCTGCAGGTGATTGAACTGGGCAGCAAGGGAATTAAAAAAACAAAGAACGAGGATGTATAATCCATGGTGGAAAATCTGCAAAACGAATACCTTTGCAATCCGGTAAATCGTGCACCGTCAACCGTGCACCACCAACCGTTAAAGGTCTCATAGTTCAACGGATAGAATAGAAGTTTCCTAAACTTTAGATGTGGGTTCGATTCCCGCTGAGACCACAAAC
>CANJPT010000154.1 GCA_947476195.1 Lewinellaceae bacterium
AGGGCCAGCAAACGAGGGTTTTCAAAGGTCGTAACATCCTCGTCCAGTTCCCGAAGTATCCGGTATAACACGTCAGGAAGCGTGTGGTAAAACACGTGCTCCATGTACCAGCCCAGGCTGAGCGCTTCTTCGTAAGGGGTGGGCTTTTCCCGGTTTACGAGCGTTGTGCGGCCCAATTGCATCAGCAGCAGGCGGATATTTTCCAACTGATGATTGTGTATCTCTTTGCCCAGATCATTGATGATACCAAGCACCTTTCCGGGATAGAATTGGGTGGGGTGGGCCGTCAACACAAGACGCAGGCTGAAATGACGGATCTTCTCGATCAGGGCTGTTTTCACTACTTCGGTTGACCCATAACTGTTGAACAGATATTTCATGGAGCCCGGGCCATTCATATCATGGGTTTGCTCAAAGAGGGAATCTTCCACAGAGTCGAATAAAACTACCTGCCGCTCAATATATTGGATGAAATAGCGCAACAGTTTATGTCGGGCATCCGAGTCCGAATCAGCGGCGTATTCATTCCAGAACGACTCCACCAGTTCTTGCGGGCTTTTGCCTGCTTTATAGCCAGCCTCGCAATGTTGAGAAAATAGGGCCAACAGTGTGCCAGTCTCTTCGATTTCATCAAAGGGAAGACTCAGAAAAAGGCTATTGTAGGTATGATAGGGCAGTGCTGCCGGGGAATTAAATTTAATCATTGGCTAAAGGTCAGCATATCAAGGATGTTTATGGCAGTAAATCCTGAAGGGTCTTTTTTTCCAGTACATCCAGTACGGCATCTCTTGCTTCTGCAAACATATCCTTGATTCGACATTGGTCCAGGTCGCAGGTTTCGCATGGTTTGTAGAAATAAAGGCTGACGCAAGGTAGCATTGAAATAGGACCGTCTATCACCCGAAGTACATTGGCTACCGTCGTCTGATCAGGGGATTCTTTCAAAAGATAACCACCGCCTTTCCCTTTTTTGCTTTCGAGGATGTCAGCTTTCCTAAGTTCCAGAAGGATGGTTTCCAAAAACTTAAGCGGAATTTGTTTTTTCTCAGCAATCTCACTGATCAGGACAGGACCTTCGGTATATCGAATAGCCAGATACTCTAGGGCTTTGATCGCGTATTGGGCTTTTTTAGATAACATAATCAGGCCGAAAATAATTAGTCTATCTATTTGGTAGATTAATATGAGGCGGTACCTTTGTTTGGATTTAGGTTTGAGGCGAAAGCGAGCAAATTTTGGTTCAATTCAGGCGAAATATTGGGCCTTAGCTGGGTGCATAAGCCGAAATTTTTAACGAAAAGTGAAACAAAATTTACCGGCTATAGCTCTAATCCAAAATCCCGAACAAGCGCTAAGCAAGCATTGAGTGGCTCGCATGCAAGGTAAGGAGTATTTTAATTTTGCCCAATCAGTCAACAACCTGAATTTCGGTATTGTGGCGCGACTGTCGGGTGTATTTTGACCATTACTTTTTTATTGTAGCCTTCAAAAAAAGGCTACCCTCAGAAATTGAGCATTCCGACATCTCGCGTCGATTTACTTGCAGGAAAGATTTCTAATTAATACTAATCATTAAAACATTCAACAAATGAGCCTACGTTTAGGGGATATTGCCCCCAATTTTAAAGCCCATACCTCCATGGGTGACATTGATTTCTACGAATATCTCGGCGATGGCTGGGGAATTCTGTTCTCTCACCCCGCCGATTACACCCCTGTTTGCACCACAGAACTGGGCAGAACGGCTGCCTTGCAGGAGCAATTTCATCAGCGTAACACCAAAGTCCTGGCCTTAAGTGTAGATGGACTCGACCGACACGCTGGTTGGGTGAACGACATCAACGAGACCCAACATGTCCGGGTAGATTTTCCGATCATCGCCGATCCGGAACGTAGCGTGTCTAATCTATATGACATGATTCACCCAAATGCTTCGGAGAATTTCACGGTTCGCTCTTTATTCATCATCGGGCCAGACAAAAAAGTGAAGTTGATGATCACCTATCCAGCTTCCACTGGGCGTAATTTTCATGAGGTGCTCCGCGTGCTGGACTCCTTGCAGTTGACGGCCAATTACAGCGTAGCTACCCCGGCAGACTGGAAATATGGTGAGGATGTGATTGTGGTGCCCGCAGTATCTACAGCAGATGCGATCAAGAAGTTTCCAAAAGGCGTCAAGGTGATAAAGCCTTATTTGCGGTATACACCGCAGCCGAATTTGCCGGAATAAAGTGACAAAAATTGGGGGGGGCAGCATGAAGCCGTCCCCCTAAATTTTTATCAAGGGCTCTGAACGTTTGTCTGCTTGTAAGTTTGAATCCACCTTCGCTATAAGTCGCGGGAGTGTAGCGTTAAGGTTTTGGCGTTAAAACAATGCAATCCCTTCGAGATCAACCAAATCGGAAGTGTTGATGCAAGCAATCGAAACCACTCCATTGGCAATCATAGCGGAGGCTACGGCCCAATCAATGCAAGCAAAGTTGCAAAGGTTTTCAATTTGATTCAGAATACCCTTGGAATGGCCCATACCAATGATGCTAAAAGCATATCGAGGGCTTATGGAGGTAGATTTTGACTTGTTTGGGCCAAGGCTTTTCGCATAGCGTAGCTCTTGAAGTTGCAATAGCAGCGGGGTACTTTCCAAGAAAGTCTGCTATCCGGAATGGTACTGATAAATCGCAATTGGATAGGAAAGCAAGTATTTCGGTAGCTCGCGCAAAACGAATTTTTAAGGTACCCGGTGTTTCAATTTCCCTACCTTTCATCCCGAAAAAACTGCCTATCCATGCTTCGCTCCAATTTTACCCGTTTTGCCCTCCTGGCCCTGGTATTCATCAGCCTCTGTGCATTGAAACCTGTAAGGCTTTTAAAGCCCTACAGGGTTGAAACAACCTACCTACAATTACCACACCCTCAATCACCCAACTGGGGCTTCTTCGCCCATAAACGCATCAATCGTCTGGCCGTGCTAACCCTGCCGCCTCAGATGATGGTATTTTTTAAGCCCAACATTGATTTTCTCACGGACCACGCAGTGGATCCAGATATGCGCCGCTATTCCACCAAAAATGAAGCGCCAAGGCATTACATTGATCTGGATAATTACGGTGCACCGCCATTTGCAGACCTGCCGCGGCAGTGGCTGGATGCGATGCTGGAACACACCGATATTTGGGTTGTGAATACTCCCGGAGATACGGTGCTACTTTTTGGAGGTAAAAAACCAGTGAAAGAAGTATGGCAACGAGAGTACAAAAACTGGTTTTCCAAACAGCTGCTTCCGCGTTTTTATCAAAATGAGGAGACGCTTGACGTAGATTCGCTGGGGGTACTTTTGGCGGAGATGGGATTTAAGGATAAGCCACAATCGGCTTTTTTTCAGGAGCATCTTTCGCAGCATGGTATTTTGCCCTGGAACCTTCAAAGGATGCAACGACAACTAACAGAGGCGTTTCGAATGCGTGATAGCCGGCGGATCTTAAAACTCGCCGGTGACATGGGCCACTACATCGGCGACGCGCATGTGCCGCTCCATACCACAAGCAATTACAATGGCCAAAAAACGGAGCAACATGGTATCCATGGCTTTTGGGAGAGTCGTATTCCAGAACTTTTTGCCGATGAATCGTATGATTATTTTGTAGGCAAACCAACGTATATTGAACGCACAGAAGATTGGTTCTGGCAAACTGTTTTTGATTCTAATAGTATGGTAGACAGCGTTTTAACGCTTGAAAAAAAAATGCGTCGCAGTTTCCCCCTCGACCACCAGATGTGTCCCGATATGCGCGCAGGTGTATTGTCTGTGATGCCTTGCCGCGACTTTGCGGACGCCTATCAGGTTGCGATGAACGGCATGGTGGAGCGTAGGATGCGGGCTGCCATTCACGATGTCAGCAGTGCCTGGTACACGGCTTGGGTAGATGCTGGCGAACCGGATCTTTCTAAAATGGATGAGCCGGTTATGACCGAAGAAGAGCGAAAAGAGGAGGAGCGTTTGCGTAAGAATTTTGAGCAGGGGAAGATTTTGGGTCGGGCGGAAGAACATTGAACCGTCCAATGCCCAACATGGAATGTCCAATTTTCCAGGGGGTATATCTCATGGAATTTGCAATGTCCAATCGGAATGCTTCAGTTTAAGTCGCGGATGAGTGCGTTCTTTGCTTCAAAAAGTAGCCGTTATGTCATTTAGAATACGCCTTAATGCGTGCATCGTTTATAGTTTTTCGTTCATCGCTCAGGTTTCAGCCCAGACCGATACGTTGCGGCTAATTTTTGCCGGCGACATCATGGGTCACGCACCTCAAATTTCGAGCGCACAAACGGGTATTGGTCAATATGACTACGCTCCCTGTTTCAAATATGTCAAGTCAATTCTCGAAGGGGCGGATATTGCCATTGGCAATCTGGAACTTACGCTGCCAGGCAAAGCTCCCTACACGGGTTATCCAATGTTTCGAAGCCCTGATGCGCTGGCCACTGGCTTGAAAAAGGCTGGCTTTGATCTTTTGGTGACTTCCAATAATCATGCAAACGATGCCCATGGTCTGGGTGTGACCAACACCATCGAAACACTCCGGAAAGAAGGTTTTTTGCAAACCGGAACCTTTAAAAATCAACGCGACCGGGATGCATTGTACCCGCTGATGATCTATAAAAACGGGTTTAAGATCGCGCTACTCAACTACACTTACGATACCAATGGGTTACCAACGGAAGCACCTACGATCGTGAATCGCATTGAAAATGAGCAGATCGCAGCTGATCTCGCGGAGGCCCGCGCCAGGAAACCACATTTTATTATCGTGTTGATGCATTGGGGACTGGAATATCAACTGACCGAAAATGCGGTACAGCGTGAACAAGCCAGATTTCTCATTCAAAACGGCGCCGATATGGTGATCGGTTCGCACCCACATGTGGTGCAGCCGATTCGAACAGAGCGAGTGACCATGCCCAACGGATCTGAAAAAGAAGCACTCGTGGTCTATTCATTGGGCAATTTTATTTCTAACCAGCAACAGCCTAATACAGATGGTGGAATCCTTTTTCAGGTAGATCTTTTGAAGCGGAAAGGTTCGCCGGAAGTGCGTTTGGGTGAGCACGGCATAATCCCGGTTTGGCGCTATATCCATAAAACGTCGGCTGGAAAAACGACTTTTTTTACCTTGCCAATCTCTCGTATTGAACGCAACGCCGATCTTGTCCCCGGTATGCCGCTATCAGCACAAAGTGCGATGCTTAAATTTGTGGAAGGGCTGCGCAAGCGCATGAAATACAAAGAATTGAAAAGTTAATTATAAAATACGAAGGAACTAAGGGGTACTAAAGGGGATGATCCTGAGATAAGTTCCTTAGTGCTCCTCAGTTCCTTCGTGTTTATAAAAAAACCATGTCTAAAAAATTCTTCCACTTTGTTGCCGGCGAAATTTTATACCTTTCTGTGGGTTATCTGGCAGGTCTGACGGCTTCTAACTTGGTATCCCGCTTTTTTGTCCAGAAAAAACTGGTTAATCTTTGGGGTTTAACGGCTCAAAAAAAGCAGTCAGCAAAAAGATTACCAATGGCTGATGTTCGGCTCTTTCTATGCCATTGGCCTGATCGTCATGCTTTTAGTGCGTTATCTGATCAGAAGAATGCAGGGCGAAAAAAATCCTGATTGAAATGCTATTTGGATAGAAATTCCTGCGAATTAGGGCTTGAGGCGAACATTTCGTTTTGGCTTATTGACCACATTAACCATGGATCGTCCTTATATTTACTACGATTTCACCCTGAGTCTCTGCTCGCAATGTCTCCGCAGGGTAGATGCAAAAGTGATCTTTGAAAACGAAAAGGTGTGGATGCTAAAACGCTGCACCACCCACGGCCCCGAAAAAGTGCTGATTGCGGATGATGTGGACTACTACAGGACCTCACGCAACTACGCCAAACGCAGCGAAATGCCGCGCAAGTTCAATGCCCACACCCACTTCGGTTGCCCTTATGATTGTGGACTTTGCCCCGATCACGAACAGCACTCCTGTCTGACCATCATTGAAGTAACTGACCGCTGCAACCTTGCTTGCCCGACCTGCTATGCCGAGTCCAGTCCTCACCATGGGCGGCATAGAACCCTGGAAGAGATAGAGATGATGCTCGACCTTGTAGTGGCCAATGAAGGCGAACCTGATGTGGTTCAGATCAGCGGCGGCGAGCCTACGATACACCCACAATTCTTTGAAATTCTCGATATTGCGAAGACAAAGCCTATCCGCCACCTGATGGTGAATACCAATGGTATTCGGATCGCCAAAGCCCCGGGCTTTGCAGAATGACTGGCTACTTATGCGCCGGATTTTGAGGTTTACCTGCAATTCGACTCATTTGAGCCCCATGTTTTGGAAAGTTTGCGGGGTGAAAACCTGTTGGGAACCAAGATGAAGGCCCTGGAAAACCTGAATCGGGTGAATCTCTCAACCACCCTCGTCATGACCCTGCAAAAGGGCCTGAACGAAGGAGAAATTGGCAAGGTCCTGAACTTCGCTTTACAGCAAAAATGTGTGCGCGGGGTCACCTTCCAGCCTACACAGGTCGCTGGTCGTACGGATGGGTTTGACCCGGCGACCGATCGCATTACGCTTACAGAGGTTCGAAAGGAAATTCTGCGTCAGGCCCCTGTTTTTCAGCCTGAAGACATTATCCTCCCCGTACCCTGTAATCCAGATGCACTGGCCATGGCCTACGCGATGAAAATGGATGGGCAGGTATTTCCGCTTACCCGTTTCATCAATCCGCAGGATATACTGGATAATTCGCGCAATACCATTGTATATGAACAAGATGAGCGGCTGCATCAGCACATGGTGCAATTGTTCAGTACGGGAAACTCAGTAGAATGTGCCACCAATGAGTTGAATCAGAGCCTTATGTGTTGTCTGCCGCAGGTGGTTGCGCCTAATCTGGGCTATGAAAACCTGTTCCGTATCATCATCATGCGTTTTATTGACGCGTATGATTTTGTTAGTGCCAACTAAAAAAATAAAAAATACGTCATATGTACAACAAAGGAGGCAGCAGTTGCAGCCGCCACCTCCTGACCAGACCTCAAAAGCCCCCGGTTTTCATCCTGAAATGGCCCGGTAAAACAATCAGAGTAAGGGTCACAAAAACGCCGCAAAAGTATGAAAAATACGAAGCTTCATCTTGCTAAAAGGTTTTTACACCTAACTACACTACTTCTATTGATTGTAACCGAATCAATAGCACAGTCTCCAGTTTTTCTTGGGCCCTGTGCAAAAGCCAAAGAACCGAACTTTGAGTTCGGCCCTCCTAGAACCCTTTGCTATCGCTATTCCCACCCAGACCCTTCGGAACCACAGCCAGCTGCTTTCGTGATCGGATCCCCAGGAAGGCAATTCTCCAGCCAAGTGATTGCTATTTTGGGGTCGAACCAATTGCCGGGCATCGTTCATGTTGTTGGAAATTTTACAATTGATGCAGACTTTACATTTGGAAACGCAGTAATGTTCATCAGCCCCAATGTGAGGATTACCGTTAACGAATCCCGGGAACTAACCTTAGACAATGCCAAGTTGTTCTGCTGCAACGGGATGTGGCAAGGCATTGTGTTAGAATTGGGCGCCATCATCGAAACTGACAACGTTACCGAAATTGAAGATGCTTGGTTTGCTATTGACGAGCCATGTCGGGGCACGGTGATGCGCATATCTAACACCATTTTCAACCGAAATTTTGTGGGCATCCGCGTTGGACATTGGGGCAACGTTCCTAATTGCATAAACCCTATCTTGCTCACCAACTTCGCGGTGTTTACTGGCAACACATTTAGTTGCACACAAGCCCTAAATACGCCAACAGAACCTGTTGGTTTGGCTGGAATTCAGATCCTTGAAAATGCCAACCTGAGGATTGGCCAAAACTTCTCAGCCCCCTCCACATTCCGGGACATTCAATTTGGGGGACTCTCCGAGGCCACGACAAATACGATACTCGTTTCTCGCTGCAATTTTGAGGGTTTGCTGAACGAGGGTATCCACCAAGAATCGGGCACACTCACGGCGCAGTTTTGCAATTTCACCAATTGTTTTGCCAATGGCATCCATCAGGCTTTTACAAGAAAC
>CANJPT010000155.1 GCA_947476195.1 Lewinellaceae bacterium
GCAAACTACTGGCATTAATTCCACCCCTAACCCGGAGTTCTACCACTGCTGGCGTGAATTCCCGCTCAAACACAAACTCCTGTTTTACATCTCTGCCATTACGGCTGCTGATGGTCTCCTCTTGTATTTCGCGGTTGCCAAGCAAGAGGTATCGAATGGTATGCGGATCCTCGTTCACTGGATTTTTAAACACAAAAAAGCCTTCCTCGTCAATTTCTTTGAGCACGAATTTTACGGGCATCTTGGTGGTTTGACGTGGCGTGATAATGTACGTGATCGTCGTGTCCCGCAATTCGATCCGCAGTCGCTCGAGCAGTACTGTATCGCCTGTTTCTGGCTTGATGCGTACACTTTTCCCGGCAAGTGTCTGGTCATCTTCTTTCCACCATATTTCCAGCTTATCTCCACGGTCTGTGGGCTGAAACCAGGTTCCTTCCAAACCACGACGGAGGTCGCGAAAGGCATCTTCCGGGTAGTTTATTTGGGCGAACACAACGTTTGAAAAAAGTAAAAAGGCGAAAA
Source organism: Lewinellaceae bacterium (assembly GCA_947476195.1). Classification (GTDB taxonomy): domain Bacteria; phylum Bacteroidota; class Bacteroidia; order Chitinophagales; family Saprospiraceae; genus M3007. The sequence goes on from CANJPT010000155.1 coordinate 523, forward strand.
AAGGGAGTAGTCGGCGAATTTGCATGAGGATATATTTTGCGCAAAAAAACGGCAAAAAAAAGAGGCCGCCTAACATTTTATCACTTAGTGCAAATGAAACATAAGTCACCCCAAATTTCGTGAGCCCTTGGCCTCGGAGAGGCCTAACATTGGTAGAAAATGGATTTTGGATTTTGGATGGACCTCGGAGAGGTCTAACCTTGGTAAACCTAACCCTCGAAAATATTTATGTTAGACCTCTACGAGGTCCTTGTGCTTTATCATAATATCTACCAATGTTGGACCTCTACGAGGTCTGTTGAGAACTTAGTTCCTTCCTCAAAGGATCGAGCGGCTGCGTCGCAGCTCTTCTTTGACATCCGGTTTCAAGCGCTCCGCAGCCTGAACCAGCATATCCTCATCCTTTGGAAAAGGCAAAGGATGATTACCCAGGCGATTTTTTGAGTCCTGGGTAAGTGCACGCTCGTCGCCCCGGAAGGTAGATGCATAATTTTCAAAAACGACCTCGGTCGCCAGTTCGCAGCTCTCAAGCAGACTATTATTGCTGAGGTCGCGAATTTCAATGGCTCCGCTAAGACGGGCGGCCTTGGTTTGGTGAACTTCCTGCACCTCGGCCCGAATGCTAACCATCCGAGGGGTTTTGATGTCATTGCCAAGACTGTCTTTCCTTACATTACCACGCTTATCAAGCAAATAGTCCCAGCCATCCTGAATGCTTTTTTCATCGGTATACGTACGTTCCTGTACCCGTTCAGGGCTAATATCTATGTCGCGCACTTTGTACGTGGCCTTATAGTCATAATGCAAACCAGGCTTTTCTTCAAATGAATATTCCCGCCATTCGCTGTCCAGGCCTTGTTTGTCAAAAGTCATCAATCGCGCTGCAAAACCAGGTGGAAGCAATTTACCCGATTGGTTTTTAACATCAAAAACAATATAAGAGGTGCCGAGGTCACGGGCTTTGGCAAGCAGCGCATCTTTATCCCGGTAATTGCCGTAATAGCGTTTTTGGAGATCAAGTAATTGACTATAGGCATTGCGAGCTGCCATTTTGTCACCTTTTTCTGCGCGGTCTAAAAGAGAAACGGATTGATCATATAGGTATTCAGCAGCCTTTTCACGGCTTTGGCGCTCCATGCTGACGATGTCTAAAAACTGGAACTGCGCCCGGTATCCGTTTTTAGCAACCAGCGGGGTAAGGGGAGTCACCTTGTTTTGACGGCTGCGAATGCCAAGATGAATATCATGAATACGTTCCCAAAGCTCGGGGCGGTTTTCAGCCTTTAATTGTTCGATACGCGCAAGGTCACGCGCCTGTGCTTTGCGGAAGGAGAGTTCCAGCCCTTGAACAAACTCCAGTTTCTTTTTGGGTTTGCCCTTAAGTTTTCGAATACTTAGGTCAATTGCACTGTCGTAATCGCCACTTTCGACATACTTTTGGGCGGTGTGACAAGCGGTAAGCAACAAGGCTACCGAAAAAAGCGGGATGAGGATTTTAGCTACGAGATTCATTGTTTATCGTTTTAACAGTTTCTAAATCTTACTGAAAGGTGCGGATGTATGGGTGTAACATTCGCTTAAAATTTGTTAGAACTATCCCAATATTTGTTAAATTCTTAAATACTTGCTGAACAAATTTAAACAGAAATTAAATTTAGATGGAAAAAATAACCGAATCGCCTTCCAAATACCGCCATTTGGAAAAAATGAGCGTCCGCGAATTGCTCGTTAACATGAATACAGAAGATCAAACGGTACCGCTTGCCGTAGAAAAAGCCATTCCCCAGATCGAAGTCTTGGTGCAATCTATCGTGCCCAAAATGCGCGAGGGCGGGCGCCTTTTTTACATCGGTGCCGGCACCAGTGGCCGCCTGGGCGTCTTGGATGCCTCTGAGATTCCACCTACGTTTGGCGCTCCCCCGGAATGGGTGATCGGCATCATCGCCGGGGGAGATCGCGCCATCCGCCATCCAATGGAAAACGCCGAAGACAGCGAGACCCAGGCTTGGTCAGACCTGAAGGTCTGGCAAATTGATACCAATGATACCGTGATCGGTATTGCCGCTTCGGGCACCACGCCTTATGTCGTGCAAGGCCTCCATACCTGCCGCGAAAACGGCATCACAACCGGCTGCATTACCTGCAATCCCGGCGCACCTTTGCTGGATGAGTCTGATTTTCCAATCCTGGCGGTGGTAGGTGCTGAGTTTTTGACTGGCAGCAGCCGGATGAAGGCCGGTACGGCGCAAAAACTGATCCTGAACATGATCTCAACCGCTGTTATGACTCAACTCGGGCGGGTACAGGACAACAAAATGGTGGATATGCTGCTGAGCAACGCCAAGCTGGTAGATCGCGGTATCAAGATGGTGATGCAGGCGACTGGCGTGGAATATAATGAAGCGAAATATTTATTGCAGCGGTTTGGAAGTGTTCGGGGAGCCTTGGGCGCTTTTTGAGGGGGTATTGATTTACGAATGCCGATTACATGATTTTTGAAGGCGTGTGCTTGGGCTTGGGTTTTCTGGTGGGTGCTTTAGTATTTGCGACGAAGATGAACGCAGGCAGGTTTTTTGAAACAATAAACCGTTTAACCCATCAAAAATCATAATCGGCATGCGTAAATCATATATTTAGCGCCGTATTCCCTCTTGAAGGGCACTATAATCACTCCAGGTCCAACTCCCTAGCACATAACAAAAAAGCCCACTCAAATGAGCAGGCTTTTTGCGGACTGGACGGGACTCGAACCCGCGACCTCCGCCGTGACAGGGCGGCATTCTAACCAACTGAACTACCAATCCATTGCTTCTTTTCAAAAGCGGGTGCAAAGATAGTTTCTATAAGTTCTGAGGAACAAACTTTTAGAGAAATATTTTTTAAAAAAGATTGCATTTATTGTCCGCTAAGAAAAACAAGCGCCTGAAGCGTATCTTTGCCCTCCGTCAAAAGACCTTTCAAATATCTATACTCGCTATGGCAATGACTTTTATGGATTTCGAAAAGCCTTTAGAGGCCCTCTACGAACAGCTGGAGAAACTGAAAGAGGTAGGCGAAAAAGGCGAACTCGATATGAGCGCAATGATGCGCGAGTTGGAAAGCAAGATCCAAAGCAAACGCGAAGAGATCTACAAGAGTCTAACCGGTTGGCAAAAAGTGCAGTTGTCGCGCCACCCGGAGCGTCCCTATACCCTATACTATCTGAATACCATCTGTCAAAAATTTATTGAACTGCATGGCGACAGATATGCTGGCGACGACCATGCAATTGTCGGCGGATTAGCGGATCTGGATGGCCAAACTGTGGTCGTGATTGGTCATCAAAAAGGCGTAAACACCAAAATGCGTCAGTATCGCAATTTTGGAATGGCTAACCCGGAAGGATATAGAAAAGCTTTAAGGCTGATGAAAATGGCAGAACGCTTTGGCTTTCCGGTAGTCACGCTTATTGACACGCCTGGCGCTTACCCTGGCATTGAAGCTGAACAGCGTGGTCAGGCAGAAGCTATTGCCCGTAACCTCTTTGAAATGGCTCAGTTAAAAGTGCCCATCCTTTGTTACATCATAGGAGAAGGTGCCTCTGGTGGTGCATTGGGTATCGGATTAGGCGATCGGGTGTTTATGCTCGAATACACTTGGTATTCCGTTATTTCGCCGGAGTCCTGTTCCTCTATTCTCTGGCATTCCTGGGATTTTAAAGAACAGGCGGCTGAAGCCCTTAAACTGGATGCAGACAATATGCTTTCCTTTGGCCTGATCGATGGTATTGTGAAAGAGCCCATTGGTGGCGGACACAATGCACCAGAAAAAATGGCCGAAACGCTCAAAAATCACATCAAAGCAGAATTGGCTAAAATAATGGGACAGGACGCTGAGGAGCGTATCGTAGCCCGCATTGATAAATATAGCAAAATGGGCCATTATCGCAAGGTTTAATAAGCTGCCTTATTACCTGACCTGAAATAAAAAAGCCGAGATGGACTTTCCCATCCCAGCCAAGTAGGTAATTACTAAACACGGATATTTTCTTGATCGTCAAAGACTTTTGATAAAATTCAGCACTGCATCCACGGATGATTCTTGTGTACCCATGGGAACGGTAGCATTGGTGCCCACCTCTGTTTCAGCCCGTCCAAGCCAGTAACGCTCACCCAATTTGCTTACCGCCAATAGTTGTACCTGATACCCCGCAGGAGCTTTGGGATAACAAAATTGGTTTTCGCTGAGGTTAAATCGAAGTGGTGCTACGACCTGTTGGTTTTTAAACACCATGTACGCCAACGTATTTTGATCAGCGAATCCGGAAGGTAGTGCTATACAAAAGGAAGAACTCGGATCTGTAAGCGGTCGGCCACAGGCCACCCAACCCAAACTTTTGATCAGCAACTCGTATCCATTTTGGCTATTACCATTGGATACTGGCCAATTTGCCTCAAAAGCCTGCTGATTACTCTTTGACCATTGTCCTGTCGTACCAATGCCTTGAGTAAAAACAAAAAAGCCATTTTGGGTGCTGATATTCGGGAGTTGGATCTTTAAATTCCGATCTGGCAGAAGGGTCAATAACTGCCCATTACAAGTTGCTGTTATATGCAACAACCCAGCACTTTCAAAAAGTACTCCGCTATCACCAATCGTATTGAGGCCCCGCGCAACTATGTCACTTTTGTCCAGCACCTCTGTTACCTCTATTTTTAAGTCAGGGCAAATGCTGGAAAGCACTGGTAAGCCTGAACTCATATCAGCAAAGAGGTGGTCTGTATCAGTTAAAAAGATGCGGGTGCCATGAAGGGTTTCCAGCACTTTGTCACTGGCAAGGTTGTTGAGCGTGAACGTTGAGTGGTTTGACGCATTTGGCACCTGCTCTACCAACCAATTACTGAGATCTTGTGCCGACGGGGCGTATGCCTCAAATTGTTCTACATCCTTGCGGCAACTCCACAAGGCCAGAAACAATACTGACCAATATAACAAGCGAATGCGTGACATTTCCTTTGCTTTTAAACGTGGTGTTTTTAATTGTATGTAAGACCCGCCTTGCGCGCTATGCGCTGCCCGACTTTCCATTTTTTTAGTTTTAAAAAATGGTGGTTGCACCCAGTCGTAAGCCTAAAATGCTGTAACGCTGCTCAACCGGATGATTTTCCAGGGTAACCGGACGCAATACCTGCCGGAAGGAAGGCTCCACAAATACCCGGAAATACGGGCTCAGATGCCAATACCACTGGATACTCGCGGTAGCACTCAGGCCAAGGTTTGTACGAAATACGTCCTGACTCAAGGGTGTTTTCGGGCCAGGAGCCTTTGGATCTTCTGGAATATGGCCAAAACGGGCTGGTTCATGAGTATTTGGGTCAATAATTACGCCGCTGCGCTGAAAAAGCACATTCGCCGAAAATCCTGCATTGATACTTAATCCTGAACGACCTCTGCGCATCTCCATCCCAACTACAAGCGGAACATCAAGTGTTGAATATCGATTGTAGGTTTTCAGGTAATTTTCACCATATTCTACTCCTATGGTATCTATATCAGTCATCCCATTGGGAAGCACCTTAATCTTTATGGTATATTGGGTATAAGCCGGGTCGATGTATTCAAATATTTCCGTAATCTGATCAAAATTCAAACCCGTACGAACCAGAAAATTGCTGTTAAACATGAGCGAGGCTCGCAGCCCAGCATTAAAAGCGGCATTACGACGTTCCGTGCTCAATCGTTGATTTAGATAAGGTTGGTCATCAAGCCGGCTTGTGAGCTGGCGTTGCGCCATGGAAGGCCCGGCATACACATCGATTAGCATAGCACTCGGATGTCTGGCAAAGTCATAACAAACCCTGGGCTGGTCTTTTTTTCGCCGGGATAAAGACTTGAGGGATTTAGGAAAAGCCGTTTTATTGGGATGGGCAATAGATGCGATCTGCCGGGGGGCATTAATTTGTATATAATCAGGAGCCAAAAGCGATTCAAGTGGCTTGAATCCGGCTAAATCTATCCCTTCAGGAGTAGGGGATACTGCTGTATTATCTAAAATGGATGATTGTTGGATTGTTGGATTTTGAATTTTCGCGATTGATACCTTTTGCTTTGCTTCCGTGTCTGTTTGAAGCCTGACCTTTTGAATTCCCACCTTTGTGGAGAATGATTGCTGGCTCTCGGCAACTGCATTTTGTTTGAATTTCACTGAACTCGCCCCTGCTTCAGTTGAGGTGCTCAAAGAATGCGTAGGAGCATTTTCTACTACAGCCGAAGCAGAAATACCGGAGGCTGTTTCGGTTTGCTCCTGAACCGGCACTTCCTGTACCTTTTTTTGTAACTCAATCGCCGAAGTCAAAATAGTGTTTGAAGGGGCTGCAGTGCTCCACAAACCGGCCTTCCAAAGTCCAACAGATGCAACAGCGAACATGCCAAAAGCAAATAGCCACCATGCCGCCACTATGCGGCGGCGCTTGCGCAATTCATTTTCCACCGCCGGCCAGACGAAAGGAGGCGGAGGCAGTTCCGCGTTTTGCAGCTGCTGTCGAAAAATCTCGTCAATTTTAACATCCTGGTTTTCCATATTTCTTACCTTATTGTCCTTAACGGCTGTTTGAATTTAGCCTATGCCTGTACTCTAACTTAGTTTCCGGGAGATGCCATTTCCCTTTCAACTTGTTACTTGAATCCGTTCCAATTTCTCAACTTCTACTTCCAATTGCCGCCGCGCCTTGGTCAGTTGCGAACGGGAAGTGCTTTCCTGTATACCCAAAAGCGTGGCGGCTTCCGCATGGGAATAGCCTTCGATGGCCACTAAATTGAATACTGCGCGATAGCCATCCGGCAATTGTCTAACGAGGTTTAGTAGTTCCGCCTCGGAAAGCAAAGCCATCGCATCGGGATCTATCGGCATTTCGGGCAATCGCTCATATCCGGTCTGTTCAAATTCAAAGCGTTGTTTCTGATAGGCCCTCAATGCTGTATTCACCATCACTCGTCGCACCCAACCCTCGAACGATCCTTGGAACTGGAACTGATCCAGCTTGGTGAACACTTTCAAAAAACCTTCCTGTAAGATGTCTGCCGCATCCTCCCGATTTCGGGCATACCGCAGGCACACCGCATACATCTTGCCGGCGAAACGCTCGTACAAGTCGCGTTGGCACTGCGCTGAACCGCGCAAACAACCTCTGATAAGTTCGTGTTCGCTCAAGGGATTACGATAGTTGGGAGCACTTTAAAGATTGATTTAATAAAGCAGCAATCCCTCGAAGGTACATAATTTAAGAGATTCAATAGGCGATAATATCGCTGCCTGACC
>CANJPT010000156.1 GCA_947476195.1 Lewinellaceae bacterium
CGTACACCCACGCGGTCGAGTGCGAGCCCACTGGCTTCATTGAATTGGTAGTAACTCACGAGATTGGGGAACTCTTCCGGAGCTTTGGTCAGGTGCATCAGTTCCCGGATCTCTTCCTGGGTCAGGGATTTATTGAAAATGCACACTTCCTCGATGGAACCTTTTACAAAACGTCCACCCCAGCCTTTGTAATTGCCGAGTCGGTTGCCAGAGTCGAAGTTCACAGGATCCAGCGCGATGGATTGTTTCGCACCACGACCATTGACGTACAGCGTGACGCCGGTTGGTTCTACCACCATGGCTACCTGACTCCATTCGCCGGCAGGGGCGGTCAGGCCGCAGTCCCACCACCATTGTCCGCCCGGCCAGTGATAACCAAGGTGATTGCTGCCGGGGACGAAGTTGAAGCCTGCCGCCACATCACCATCCAGCATGAAGATCGGACTGTAATCCGGCTGGATGCCCTCGGGTTTTATCCAGGCTGTGATCGTGAGCGTATTGGTATTCAGGTTAAGGGCGGGGATCGCGATGTAATCCTCCGAATCATTGCCCCCGAGTTTTACGGCCGAGCCTGGAATGGTATCGGCACGACAGCCATCACCGATGCTGATATCGAGTGATTTGGAATATTGCCCATTCACGGTCAGGGTGGCGGTATAGGTGCCGGCATCGCCAAAAACTGCTTTTGGGTTTCGGATATCGGTTGCGCTGGACCATTTTGGGGCCGGGCTGAAGGACCATGCCCAGCTTGCATCCGCGTGGTTTAGCACCGAGTAGTCATCGAAATAAATGGTGTCCCGGCCACAGTACGCTTGCAGGGTGCTCGCCATGGGTTGCGCGATAATGGCTGAGGGCTCGTATAGATCAGCTTCCCAGACCCCAAAACCCCAGCAGCCGTTGCGGATCTTGCCGGTTTTGTAAAATGGTTTCAAGCGGTTGGTCTCTGCCGAAAGCGGGAATCCCTGGCTGTAAGGTTGCCAGTCGGTGTGGCTGTTGTTTCGATAAAAAACACCGCCGTTGGTGCCGAGGTAAATCCCTCCATCTGTGCCGTATTGGGCCATTATGTTGTCGATGGTGATGTTGTTCAGCAAGGGTGTGGTTAGGTTGATCCAGGTCTGACCGCCATCGGTGGTTTTGTAGATCTTCTTTCCGTTGGAGCCATAAGTGACGGCTACCCAGAGTATGTTTTCATTTTCGGCGCTTAGAGCCATTTTCACCCGGTCGTTGTTGTTGGGCAGGGGAAGTTTGGTAAGTTGTGTCCAGCTTTGTCCGCCATTGGAGGTTTTCCACATCGCATCATCGGTGCCGTCCCATTGGGAGCAGTAGATCACGTAGGGATTGCTGCGGCTCACTTCGATGTCGTACACGGCATTGTCGACAGTCCCGGGGAAGGTGTGCAAGGCGGTGTAGGAGGTGCCGCCATCCGTGCTTTTCCAGAGTTTATTTTGATTGCCGAGATAGACGATGTTCCAGCAGCGCGGATCCCAGACCATCTCCGAATTGGCGTAATAGGCATAACTTTCATTGGGAAAAAGCCCTACCGGGAAGGATTTTGCGCCATTCTGAATGCCCCCCCGAAGTTCGTACCCACCAATATCTGAGTGGTAGATCTTGCGGTTTTCGCCCGGGTTCACATACCCTGTTGCAGCTTCTGCGCCGCCCATTCTATAGAATTTCCCTTCGGGAAAACTTTCGTGCCAGGCCATGTTGCCGTTGTGGTAACGGCCGCCTACCAGCACATCTTCATTCCATCCACTGTCAAATCCCCACATATCAGAGCCGGAAACGCCGTTCATCCGGGCCTCTATGGATTGGGCAAAATTGCTGGAATAATTGATGCCCCCATCGCAGGTAATCCAGAGGTCGTTGCCGACCGCAGCGAGGGCCTGAATGTCGGGGTGACTCCAGGCCAGACCGCCAACATACGAGCCAAGTGCTGTCCAGGTAGCGCCACCATCCACACTTTTGAACCAGGAGCATCCGCCAGCGATCAATTGGTTGTCGTTGTTTGGGTTCACCACGATCGCCATATCATAGAAGCCCTGGGTAAACCAGTCTACGCCATTAGCATCCATCAGATTGGTATGTCCGGGTATCGTATACGGTTGTCCGACCGAATTGGCGGGATTGGTATTGGCCCAGGTTCCGCCGCTGTTGCTGCTTTTAAATACTCCGATGTAGCCGCCCAGGTTGCCCCCTTCGCCGCAGAGGTAAGCATACACTTTGGAAGGATTGGACGGACAAACCGCGATCATGCCTCCTGTGACGCTCATGCTTGCTGCTGGCGTCCACCAACCGGTATTTGAATTTACAAACGAGGCGCCTCCATCGGAGGAAACGCGGAAATCGGAGCCGGTGCCATTCTTTCGAATTGCAAAAACGGTGAGTGGACTGCCGGGTTTGAACTCCACGGCCCAGGTTTGTTGGGTATGTAATTTTGTCCAGTTTGCGCCGGCATTGGCGGTACGAAGTAAGCCCTGATCGCTGGCAGCCAGCACGACATCGGGCTGGTCGGGCTTGATGGCTACGTCGTTGACCCAGAGATTGCTCTCGGAATACGTGGTGGCCCAGGTAGCGCCACCGTCTGTGGTTTTGATGATCTTTCCTCCAGTGCAGGCGTACACCGTATTCGGGTCAGTAGGATGGATCTTTACCGCGCCAAAAGAACCGTGCAATACATTAACGGTAAGCAGGGTCCAGTGTAAACCTTTGTCGGTGGTTTTCCAGACACCGCCTGTTTCGCCGCCTGCGTATAGGATATTTGGATTGGAGAGGGAGATGTCAATAGAATATACGTTGGTCTGCCAGGTGACCTCGGTTACACCATCCGTATCGAAGGTTTGTTTAGGCCCCAGGAAGCTCCAACTGTCGGAGCCGCCCCGTTGTTGCGTTTGAGTACGAAGGCTGCGGAGTGCCGCTTCTTTTTCTTCTAATTCCTTCAGGCCTGGTTCTTTCACAGAACCGTCCGCTTGCACAAAGGGCCTCGCCCAGTGCATCCAGTGTTTGAAGTATTGGGTATAGCTGGTTTTTTCAAAGCTGTGATCCTCAAAATACTCCGTGTAGGCCTTTTGTATTTCAAAAACATTGGGGTTTTCTGCGGTCAGCAGGCTCATCCATTCAGGTGCATCGGATGCAACGTATGGAAGAGAGGGTTTTTGCTGAGCAAAAAGCAGCGTGGGAAAAAAAGCGAGGGCAATTAGTAGCAACTTTTTCATGCGCGTGACGACTGGTTTAGTGCGCAAATGTCACGAAAAAGGAGAGAATTTGGTCGGGCAGTTTTGTCCGGGGAAAGCAAATCTGTAGTCGCTCGAAATTTGGGTGCCGAGAGCATTGGAGGAGCTTAACATTGGGTGCCACCAATGTTAGACCTCTACGAGGTCCACCAAAAATCCATAAATCGTTTTCTACCAATGTTAAGCCTCTCCGAGGCTGAAGTTCCACACATTTTGGCGGATGCTTGTATGGTTTTTATTAGATATCATCCCATTCGTGGGCATATTATAACAAATCCGCCTCGATTTCAGCAATGATCTCGTTGATGATCCGGGACAATTCATCACGATTGGCTTCCACTACATCCATGGATTTAAAGATGGCCAGACGGCGATCTTTGAATTCCCCCTGCAAAAGTTCTGAGCTGATCTTAACTACAGCCGGATGATGAAAAACAAGCAGGATCTCGTCCGGTTTCCTGGCTGGCGGACCAAAGGTTAAGAGGTCTTCCTGGTAAAAGTAACTGGGGGCATTCCATTTGATGCGCTCTGAAATTTTGGGGTTCGCGCCTTTAATGATTGTCCGGAGCGCCTCTATTTCAGCTTTCATCGGGTGTTCAAGCTTGCTGAGGTATTGTTCGACCTGTTCAGAATCTGTTGTTTTTTTAGCCATGCCATGATCATCAGCTCAATTTTTCAACCTCAATTTTATTCATTTGCAACATGGCCGCCATCGCCTTTTGCGCATTGACCGGGTCGGGATCAGAAAGCAGCCTCGGCAATGCCTCCGGGATGATCTGCCAGGAGAGTCCAAATTTGTCTTTCAACCAGCCACAACGGCTTTCTGATCCACCATCAGCAATGAGTTTATTCCAAAAATAGTCGACCTCTGCCTGATCGCTGCAGTTCACTACAAAAGATACAGCCTCGTTAAAGGTAAATGCCTGGTCAGTAGGATTATCCATGATTTTAAAGGTCTGTCCGGCGAGTCGGAATTGGGCGTGTTTGACCGTGCCAACCGGACCGGGTTCTCCTTCCGCGTAAAAGGAAATATCTTCTATAGCTGAGTCCTGAAACAGACTCGTGTAAAATTGTACCGCAGCCTCGCCCCGTCCTTTTTGCGGACCCGAAAAAAGAAGTGTTGGCCTGAATTTATCCCCGGCATCTCTGTTTCTTTCGAGAGAGATCTGCCAGCAGAGCCCATAACGGTCTTTTAGAAATCCATACTTGTCGCTCCAGTTATACCAGTCTAAGGGCATCATTGTTGTCCCACCCTCGATCAATTTTTCCCAGATGGATTCTGTTTCTGCCTCTGTTTCACAGACAACAAAAAAGGAAACGGAGGGATTGAATTTGAACATTGGTCCACCATTCAGGGCACTAAAACCTTGTCCATCCAGTGAAAAACCGGCGACCATCACATTCCCACCATTTCGGGCGACACGCTCTATGTTCGAATTTTTGAAAATGGAGCAGTAGAGATTGGCGGCCTCCTCGGCCTGGTGGTCGAACCAGAGAAAGGGAGTAATTTTTTGAATCTTTGTCATGATTGCGTTTTTTGATAGCAAAGCACCACAATACCGCACTCAAAAGATTTAGCGTGCACAAGTTTTAGGCTGCTTTTATCGGCTACTTCCTGAAAAATGGGCATTCCGCTTCCAAGGATCGTCGGATTTATAAAAAAGTGATAGTCGTCTATCAAACCATTTTTGACCAGGTTGGAAACGAAATTGCCACCTCCGTACACGATGATGTCTTTACCGGGCATACTTTTCAAACTTGCGATCTCCTCGGCGAGGTTTCCTTTAGCCAGATCGGTATTGCTCCATTCATTGCTTTCAAGTGTTTTTGAAAAAACCACTTTGTGCGTTTCGTGCATCTTTCGCTCAAAATCTTCCGACTCTGGTTTAGCTGCCGCAGCCGCCCAGTGCGGAATGAACCCTTGTGCCAGCACCCGGCCCAAGAGAATAGTATCTACCGGATCGGTAAGTTCTTTGACGTATTGAAGGAGATCGCTATCCCAATTCCAGACCATCCAGTCCATTTCGCTATTGGGGCCAGCGACGAAGCCGTCGATGGATAGCTGCATTTGAAGCTTTACTTTTCTCATAGGTGGCTAAAATGTTCGCAAATATATTTAAGTTAACTTGTGAAACTGGTAGTAAGACATGGCTAAAACCCCTAAAATGATCAAGGGGAAAACAGTCCCAAATCCCAATCCATCTACGATGGTATTACTTGCAGCTGCCGCAATGATGTTGAAAGTAAATCCGGCATAAGCCCATTCCTTCAGACGGGCAGGCGTTTGAGGAAGGATCAATGTAAGCGCGCCCAGCACTTTGAAAACGACCAGGATCGTTATGAAGTATTCCGGGTAACCGAGGTGCATAATGCCTTGTTTGGACATTTCCGAATGGCCGGTCAAGGCTGGCATCACCCCTTCGAATAAGAAGATAAGCGAGGTGGAAATCCAAAAAATGAGTTTGTTCTTTTGCATAGTTTCAAGTTTTATACTGTGATTTTAATGATTTGAGTGATGCAAATGCTTGATTTCAAAACGATTGAAAAGCATCCTTATTCAAAACCACGCTGTGTTGGTTTTAATGCCGTAAAGTTAAAATTAATTGTTTTGTTTTTTTGGTGATGCAAAGATATGTCCAATAGAATGATTTAAAAGGGGCGTAATAGCGACTTAATAGGAGGGCGTTTGCGACATATTTTGTTTACGCCTGTAAAATGCGCCTTAACAAAATAAAATTTTTCAGCTTTCGCTCAGGCATGGAAATTTAAACACGCTCTAACTTTGTCCCATGATCCATATCTCCATCCTGGTACCTGAGTCCACTGTGTTGGATAGCATTACCGCACCGCGTTATCTGTTTACCGCGGTCAACGATTTTTTAGCCGCAGCAGGGAGGCCCCCACGTTTTGAAGTGCATCTGGTTGGTATGTCTAAAGAGGTTCGTTTGCACCAGGGGCTGTTCTCTGTGCACCCGGATGCGTTGCTTGCGGAAACGGCTAAAACCGACCTGATCATCATTCCGGCACTTTTTGGCGATCTCGAAACAGCCCTCGAACTAAACCAGGATTTTATCCCCTGGATACAGGCACAACACAAGCAGGGCGCCGAAGTGTGCAGCCTTTGCATTGGGGCTTTTCTATTGGCTGCTACAGGCTTGCTGGACGGTAAAAAGTGCTCTACCCACTGGATCTTTGCTCAGGCGTTTCGTGAGATGTTTCCACAAATCACGCTGGTAACAGATAAAATCGTCACCGAAGAAAACCGGATCTATACCAGTGGTGGCGCAAATTCGTACTGGAATCTACTCCTGCACCTGGTAGAAAAATATACGGACCGCTCCATGGCTGTGCTTGCTGCCAAATTCTTTGCCATAGAACCAGACCGGGAAAGTCAGTCGGCTTTTATGATGTTCAATGGTCAAAAAGGCCACGAAGACGGGCCGATCAAACAGGCTCAGAACTTTATTGAAGAAAATCTGGCCGAAAAAATTCTGGTAGACGAACTGGCCTCCAAATTCTCGATCGGAAGACGCAATTTTGAACGCCGCTTCAAAAAAGCCACCAACAATACGCCCGTAGAATATATCCAGCGGGTGAAGATCGAAGCCGCTAAAAAAGGCCTGGAGACCAGCCGAAAAAACGTGAATGAGGTAATGTATGCGGTGGGCTATTCGAACACAAAGGCCTTTCGGGATGTTTTTAAAAAAATAGCCGGAATGACTCCTATTGAGTACCGGAACAAGTTCAACAGGCAAGCTGTCTAAACAGCACAGACATGACTGACTTTTTTGAAACACTACGATACCGAAACGAGCCACTCTTTTATTTTGGCTTGTTGTGCTTCTTATTTGCACTGTTCTGCGCAGTACAAACCCGGTATTCCGATATCCAGGTCATGGGTATCAATGCATGGTTCAAACCTTTAAAATTTGCGCTCTCCACCTTTCTTTTTGTCTGGGCAATGGCCTGGTATGCATATTTCCTGGAGGAGCCCGGGGTGGTGAAAATTTACAATTGGGCCATCATCATCACCCTGGGTTTTGAGATCGTTTACATCGCAATGCAGGCCGCAAAAGGTCAGCTTTCGCATTACAATCAGAGCAGTCCGGTATATGCCGCATTCTTTTCCCTGATGGCCCTGGCGGCAACGGTGGCTACGCTTTGGACCGCCTATCTGGGCCTGCTTTTTTTCCAGAAAGATTTTCCGCAACTACCGGACTACTACGTGTGGAGCATCCGGATCGGCATCGTATTGTTTGTTATTTTTTCACTGGAGGGTTTTGTGATGGGCTCGAAGATGTCGCACACCATTGGCGGTCCGCAAGGTGGCCCCGGTATACCTTTGCTCAATTGGAGTACGCAATATGGCGATGCCCGTATTGCCCATTTTATTGGAATGCATGCCTTGCAAATACTTCCGGTGCTCTCCTTTTATGTCCTTAGAAATGTCAAAGCAACCCTGGTGCTTGGTTTGGTTTATGGGCTATTGGCTTTATTTGTTTTGATTCAATCCTTGCAGGGGAAAGCCTTGTTTAA
>CANJPT010000157.1 GCA_947476195.1 Lewinellaceae bacterium
GGGCAGGCGGTAATCACCGGCGCCGGATCCGTAATCGTAATATCAAGCACGTTGTCAGAACCTGTCTGTGCCGGATTACTGCTCGACACGCGGATTCTGTATTTAGTCCCAGCAGGTGTACCGGCTGGGATAGTTGCCACAACCGTTCCGTTGGCATTTGTTGTAGTCAGCGTACCAATGTTCGTCGAATTACAAAAATCGCCATTGGCATCACTCAACTGAGCCGTCATCACATTCCCACTGCCCAATGACAAACTCGTTGAATAAGGCACATTTACCGTACTACAGGTTGTCAGCTGGGTAGGAATACTCTCCTTGGTGATGAGTGGATCTTGTGCCCAAGGCGCACGCTGAAAATTACTGGACGTAACGTTCGGAATACCAAATCCAGGTCCGTTCGTATTCAGATAACCAACCCGAAAATTAGTGGTCGAGGTTTGGGTTCCAGAAACTGGTATAACCGAAGACAAGCCCAAATCAGCTAATTTTATATTGGACAGGGTATTTATCTTGAACACGGTAATGGGTTTGCCTTCGAACGTCACCACCGCGGATGAAGACGTCGCACCAATGCGGACTTCTACAAACAAATTTTGGGGATCTGCGGGATCAATCCAAGGGGCAAAACAAAATCCACCGCCACAACTGGCAGCTATGTCAAACCAACCCACCACCAAATCAAATGAACCGTCGCCGTTTACATCAACGCCAAAACTGTCATCAAACAATCCGTCAAAGTTGAATTTGAAATTCAGCGTGGGCACCACCTGTCCGGGTGTGCCGGACAAGACAATCTTGAATGCGTCATAGAGCCCTGGCGTACCCATACCCAGCGAACTATAGCAGCAATAGTTGTCAAAACCAACTGGCTTATTCGGCCAAGTGCTGTTGTTTTCTGTTTGATTCGCAGATATTACAACTGCCTTGGGGACCGCATTAACCACATTGGAACAAGTGGCTGTATTGCCAGTTGCATCTGCTACCGTGTACACAACAGTTGTGACGCCTGTAACAGGCACGCCTGGTACCGGATTCTGTACGACACTCGCCACGCCGCAGTCATCCGTCGCTACCACCTGCGAAATCAGGTCAGGCATTGTTTTCTGACAATCCGAAAGGGTCAAATTCGCCGGGCAGGTAGTTATCACCGGCGGGTTGTTTTTTAGCACAACCGTATCCATTTCAGACATGGCGGGCGAACAGGTAGCATCATAGGTCACATTACAGCTGTACACCCCAGCAGCAGAAGCCGTGTAGGTTTTGGCATTGGCGCCAGAGATAGAAGACCCGTTCAGCAACCACTGGTAGACCGTCCCGGTAGTCGAAGTACTTAATTCTACCGTACTATTATTGCAATCAATTATACCGTTGTTGGTGACGTCCGTTTCTGGTGTAAAGCCGCCAAAGTTGGAGAAATAACCATAACGCGTTCCTCCGGTTGTCCCTCCGTTGATCACACCGAGGTGAAAAGGCGTTGTGTTCTTAATGATCGCTCCGGTCCCTGTAGGAAATTGCCCCCCACTCAAGGTTATCTGCGCCCATTTCCATACACCACCGGTGTTCGGAACCGTAGAGAAGGCCGCAGCGGTGATGATACCAGGATCGCCTTTGAAGGTAAAAGATCCCTCCCCTCCGGTCTTGACCAAGAGGTTGAGTTTATACGTCTCCGATGAAGATCTGTACGCGCCAATAGCTGTTGAACCCGTACAATCCACGTGTGGCACCACTGCGCCACCAACTTCACAACCGAATCCACCAACCTGATACACGTGAGCAGGTTTTGACGTACTGATCAGCCTGGTAGTACCGTTGTTGGTAATTTCATAGTATTCACCCTTGTTTTTTGTTGCGACCACCACACCGTCAACGGTGATAACAGTATTGTTTTGCACCGGATACACATACACCATGTCTGTTATCGTACCTCCGCCGGCAGTCAGACCGCCGGGCAGTGTGATAAATGTCTGGCCTGCAAGCCTGTCCGGCACCAATTGATCTCCATTAATATCGCCACAGACTGGTGGCACTTCGGTTAAATCATTGGCCATCGTCACCGCAATATCATTATTAGATGATATGGATGTACCACCAACAGAGCTCAATGCAAGGGCAGATACAGCCCGACCAATATAAACCTCCCCCCTGTTCAGTGTCACTGAAAAGGCTCCTCCAGATACCGGGTGACCCACCAGATCAACGACTGGTGTTACGGTAATGGTGGTGTTGTTTTGATTTGCCACAGCATAAAAAGAACTTTGATCGGCCTTCCATTTTTTTTGAGAGGGCACTACAAAGTTTTTTCCGAGTGCGTTGGCACCTTTCATTGAAAACAAATCAGGGTTGTATTGGGTCGCGCACTCATAATAAGCAAGAATGTTTTCCGTGGCCGTAATGAGCAAACCCTTATTTGTCGTTATATTCTCTCCTGCGTTTGAAATGTCCACTAGGAATGGAGTCATATTAAAGGAGTACACGGTATTGGCTGCAATGGTCCTGGTAATAGGAATGAAAGCACCATTTGCCGGTTGAGAGATGGTCACAGTGGCCGCCTTGCTCAAGGCCGACACATTGAGAAAAACCGGCTTGTCATAGGAATCGTTCTGGTCTGGCGCTGCAAACCAGAATTCCTTACCAACCTGTGCGTTGGCACTCCAGCAATAAGCCAGAAGTACCAACAGGGGCACCAGCCTTCTGACTGTCCGAAGCAATGTGCTTTCTGGCCTTCGAACAGCGTGGGTTTTAAAAAGTACAGAGGACCTTTTCATTGAAAATAAAGTTTAATAATTAAAAAATAAAAAGTGAGATTCGGAAAAGAATGAATGGGGGACACGATGAGTCACTACCACCCAAAACAGTGTTTTCGGTGTGATTCCTGCTGAACATCCCTGTTCACGTTGCGCCCATCCTTCGTTGGACAAAGGAATGACGCGTACACAGCTTCCCGTTTTGAACGACTTGAGACAGTTGTGACAAAGTGCTCGTAAGTAGGTAATAGCCGGGGAATATTGTGACAAAATTGTGTCAACAATGGAGGACCGGCAATCTAGTATTTCGCGATAAAGCGAGAAAAAAAGGTCGTTTTAGCGTTTTTTTTAACGTTATGGCGTGCAACATTGAAAAAAAGCCCCTGGCAATCCTTGGGCCTGGGCGGGCGGTATTGAAAAGCATCGAAGCGGCTGAATACCTTTGTACCATGAGCACGACAAGCAAACAGGTTTTTCTGTTTTTAGTCCACCTGAGCATACTGTTCGGCATGGGTTTTCTCCCAATGTCGCCATTGAAAGCTCAAGCGTCTCCTGATGCTATCATTGAGCATTATGCCGTAGAAAACGGGCTCTCTGACAACCATGTATATGAGACTTTTCAGGATAGCCGACAGCTGCTGTGGCTTATTACAGGTACAGGACTGAATTATTTTGATGGTAAAAAATTTGTGTGTGTCATGGCCTGGCCGGCATCCAATGATATCGGTATGGCCAGTATCCGATTTGAGGATGACCTTGGCAATCTTTGGATTCGTAAGAGGACAGGAGAGGGCATTAGCTTTTCCTTGCTGAACATCTACACGATGAAACATCAAACCGTGTCGGAGTGGATGAATGGCGCGGTGGTAGAGGCGCTGTTTGATGCGGCCAAGGGTGCGGGGTCAACCGTATTGATCTCCACCAGAAAGGGGGCGGTGCAAGAGCTGGCATTGTCCACAAAAAAAATTCGAACCTTGTACACTTTTGCCTCGGCACCACTCCGGTTTTGCACACCCGAAGACAACACGTATGGCATCTGGGTTTCGCCGGAATTTAATGTAGGCGAAATTAGGAACCTGATTTTACTGTCGCCCGAGGGCGTTCAAAAGGCACGTTACGATCACCCCTCGCGACTTTTCAGGGTTAAAGCGCTGGAGGCTGGTGCAATATGGTACAGCGACTTCTCCTCTTGCACCATCATTCAAACTGACGGGCGCGTAGCGCAATATCCCCTAAACGAATGTATGCCGCAATACGAACACCAACCGTTTACAAATTGGCGAGACATCTCCGTGGCCCCCAACAGCGAAACGCTATGTTATTATAACAATGGCATGCTCTTAACCACCAACATACGGCATCAAAATAACGGTGGCGGTAGTATCTACCTGGGGAGTATCAATCAAACCGATGTTTTTTGTATAATGGCTGACCAGAATCAAGTTGTTTGGCTTTCTACTTTGAATGGATTGTACAAGATTGTATTGCGAACCAATAGATTTCAGAAATTATTCTGGCAAGATCCTACCATAACCGACAGTGAAACGTCCCAAAACACCTGTAGAAGTATAGAAGAAGATCGTTTCGGAAACATGTATTTCAGCGTTCGTGGCAATATTGTTCAAATACCCCGAGGCGGAACCAAACAAGTCAACATTGCACAAAACAATTCAGGTGCCCTGTTTGCCCATAGCATTGATGCATCCGACAATATTTGGTTCTGCGAAAAAAATCTTATCCGATACAACCTGCGCAACCACAGCGCCACACCATTTACGACACCGTACAACCTGGGCGATGGGATAACGTGGTCAATATTTGATGACGCGGATCGTATTTGGCTTGGGGTCGAACACAGCCTGAGCTATTTTAACGTCCAAAACGAAACCATCTCGATTTTTGATCAATTCAACGGGTATGAGCAGTTGAAAAATGCCGATATCTATTGGATTCAACCGGCTGGTCAAAAAAACAAACTCTGGCTGGTGAGCAGTACCGGTTTGTATCTCCTGGACAGGGAAAAGGGGATTGAAGAACGCTACTGGAAAGGAGGACAGGGTAAGTATTTTTTACCCGCGGAAAATTTCAGGCATTTGCAAATTGACCAGAATGGAATATATTGGCTTGCCAGTTCAGATGGGCTGATTCGTTGGAATAAAGACCGATCAGAGTTTCGGCAATACACCGTGGCAGATGGCTTTCCCAACAACAACTTATACGCCGTATATGCCGATTCCGCTGGTTATTTGTGGATGAGCAGTGACCGTGGATTGATACAATTTCAGCCTTCGAGTGAACGATTGCGGTACTTTTTGATGAAAGATGGTATCACCAGCAATGAATTCAACCGCATTTCGCATTTCAAAACGTCCGATGGCACCCTGTATTTTGGCGGGCTCAATGGGATCACCGCACTTCATCCGCGTGACTTTTGGGGTGATTTTGAACATGCCTTCGATATACCGGTATTTTTGACCTCTGCCAGACAGTTTATGGCGGGTGAGGGCACCGAGGTTGACATATTGAATGACTATGCGCGGTTGGGGAAAGTGACCCTGAACCCCAGCGACCGTTACCTCTATTTTGCATTTGCCAACCCCGATTATACCAGTTCCGGTATCACAAGTTATGAGTATCGTATTGAGGGATTGAACAATAGTTGGCATCCACTGAGCACACCTGAACTGTACCTGGCCGGGCTTCCGTACGGCAATTACACCCTGTTTGTCCGTACCAGATCCGGCAATGGCACAATCAACCAACAACTTTGCCAGGTCAAGATAGCTGTGCCGCCGCCTTTTTACTTGACAATCTGGTTCTTGATGATGGTTGGAGCATTGTTTTTCACCGCGACGCGTTGGTATGTGCATTACCGGGAGCGGACATTTCGTAAGCAACAGCAAGCACTTGCCAATGAGGTAGCCCTCCAAACGGAAAAGATCGCCTACGACAAATATTTGATTGAGCAGCAGGCAGATCGTTTGTCACATTTAGCAGAAGAAAAGTCCCGTTTTTTTGCCAATATCGCTCACGAACTGCGAACACCCCTTTCGCTCATTCTTGGCACGACCCGAAAAATACAAAAAAGCCGCAGTAGCAACAAAATTGACGCGGAAATGGCGGCCATCGCGGTCAGAAATGCAAATCATTTGCTGAAAATGGTGAATGATATTTTGTACCTCTCCACCACTGAAGTAGTCAGCCAGCGCCTGAAATTGGCTCCCGTTGACCTCGACGAATTGGTGTCCTCCCTACTGTCAGATTACAAACCTCTGGCTCAACAAAAAAACATAAAATTGCACCGCATTACGGCGAAAACAAAGCCTGAAAAAGTACAACTTGATACCTATTACTTTGGCATCGTGGTGGGCAATCTCTTGTCCAATGCCATCAAATTTACCAGTGCCGGCGGCAGTATTTCTGTGGAAGTAAAGTCTATGGGCGACAAGGTCGTTTTGGTGGTGTCCGATACGGGTCGTGGTATCCATCCCGGCGATTTACCCCATATTTTTGAACGCTATTTCCAAACAAAAATCCCCGATACGGCGGTTGAGGGTGGAACCGGTATTGGTTTGGCACTGTCAAAAGAACTGACGGAAATGATGCACGGCACGATCCGGGTAGAAAGCGAGCTCGGCAAAGGAACTGTTTTTTACGTGAGCGTACCTGTCTTCATGGGGCAAAAAACTGGAGCCCAACAGCAAGATCATCCATCAGCATTGGTGGCATTGATTGACCCACAGAACACCCCAAAAACACTGAAAATACTGGTGATAGAAGACCATGTAGATTTTCAATACATGATCAAAATGGTACTACAGGAACATTTTGAAGTACACAGTGCTTTTAATGGCGCAGAGGCATTGAGGCATTTGGAAAATTACAATTTGCCCGATTTGATCGTTTGCGATCTCATGATGCCCGGCATGGATGGATGGCAATTAATTGCCAACATTAAAGTCCACGAAGCGTATTCCAATATTCCGATACTGGTGGTATCAGCCTTACACAGTGTGCAAAGCCAGCATAAGGCCCTGCACTTGGGTGTCGATGATTACATGCTAAAACCTTTCGACGATGATGTTTTTTTGACAACCATCCGGGTACTCTTAAGGCGCAGCCGAAAAAGGGAAAGTATTTCCGCCCAATTCAAAATAGTCGGTATAAACCAAGCGGAAGAGCAGCGTACAGACTGGCTGTCCACCTTGGAACAAACGGTACTACAAAGTCTGGGAGACCCCGATTTCACCGTGGATACGCTGGCCGATCAAATGATCATGGGCCGCAGAACCTTTTATCGGGAAGTGAACCGACTGACGGGCATGACGCCCAATGCGTACATCTTAGAAGCCCGTTTGCAACAAGCACGGTACTTATTGGAAAAAGGCTGGGACCATCCGATTGAGCAGTTGGTCTTTGCGGTGGGCATGCGGGATGTCAAGCACTTTGCCAAACTTTATCAACAAAGGTTCGGAAAAGGCATAGGGCGCTATACCGCTGAAGGGTAAGACGGCACTACTCGAAATCAAGCCTGATCTGGGTAATCTGGATGTTCGATTATGCGCATGATGAGTTGCTGGGTTGGCTGGTTCGGCCATTGGAAGAGAGTTATCGTGTACATTGACACATTATGCAGGAGTACACGATGCGTTAGAGGGGTGATCACAAAAACAAGCGCCCCGGCACCGTCA
Source organism: Lewinellaceae bacterium (assembly GCA_947476195.1). GTDB lineage: Bacteria > Bacteroidota > Bacteroidia > Chitinophagales > Saprospiraceae > M3007. Next base: position 7,436 of record CANJPT010000157.1, read on the forward strand.
AAACGGGCCGGGGCTTTTGTTTGTTTATTGTATTTTCGCTGGGTGGGGACAAGCCCCTCCCCTATTTCGCCTGAATCATCTTCTTCGTAGCGCTGTCCGTAGCGGTCTCCAACTTGTAGTATAACAATCCAGTTGTATTGATCAGCGCACGATCAAGCGAGATACTGTTCTCGCCTTTCGCAAACTGGCCTTTTTGCTGGTACAC
>CANJPT010000158.1 GCA_947476195.1 Lewinellaceae bacterium
AAGCACAACAATTCAGGCGCTACGCGAGCTAAAGTAATTATAGCCTGGCGCCGACACATACCGGACATCGATTTTACAAGATCATACTTTAAAATCGGTTTTTGGGATGGCCTCTCTCCTGTACGAGGAGGGGGGCTTTTTTTATGGGGTTTGGATTTGGAGCGGGAAATTGGAGTATGTTAAACAGTAAAATATTAAAGAGGCAGCACATGAAGACAAAAGTATTGTCTGAAAAATGATGAATATAGAAGTTATATTTTGGAGAAAGCCAGTTAAAATGGTGATTGTTTTGTTTTTAACCTTTGTTAATCTCGGGCAAAGTTTCATTCAAATTTAATTGACTGAAAAATTTGCGTAACTTTGCGTTTTAAAAGCGTATTTGCTTGACTGATAATGCCGCTTTTTACGCGCTGCTCTTCCACAGGTTCAATTTGGCTGCCGACCCCGCTCGGCAAATGGAGCAGCCTCCAGGATCTTAAAAAATATCTTTCGTACACATTCTTTTTTACGGATACCCGACAACCAGGTTTCCGCTTTTAATGATTTGTTTTTTTTCAAAACGCCTGTTTTTTGCACATCTAATCTTTTTTGCCAACGATTCATGTAGCCCGAACGATTCATTCAGGTGTTTAAGCTTTGACATTCAACATTCATCTTCAATATCAGAAAAATATGTCCCTCTCTCGTTTCAATGCACTCCAGGCGATGGAAAACAGGATAGAACCTTTCCCGCTTAATATGGGTGAAAGTGTGGTAGAAAACATCGCCTCGTATTTTGGTGAAAACGTTTTTAACGATGAAGCCATGCGAAATCACCTTCCTGAAAATGTATACCAGACCGTCGAAGCTGCCGTACAGAACGGCCAAAAACTAACCCGGGAGATCGCAGATGTAGTAGCGGTTGGCATGAAAAAATGGGCTGAAGCACAAAATTGCACCCACTTTGCCCACTGGTTCCAGCCGCTCACTGGAAAAACAGCTGAAAAGCACGACTCGTTTTTCACACTCACCCACGATGGACGTGTGATTGAAGAATTTACGGGCTCAGCGCTGGTACAACAAGAACCAGACGGCTCGTCTTTCCCTTCTGGTGGAATGCGCAGCACCTTTGAGGCTCGAGGCTACACCGTGTGGGATCCGTCCAGCCCGGCCTTTATTATGGCTGTAGGCGAAGGGAAAACACTCTGTATTCCTACTATTTTTGTAACCTATGGTGGAGAAGCACAAGATTACAAATTGCCATTACTGCGCTCCCAATCGTTTCTGGATAAAGCCACCGTGCCAGTGGCACAAATGTTTGATAAAGATGTGACCAAAACCACCGCGACCCTTGGCTGGGAGCAGGAATATTTTTTGGTAGACGACGCCCTTTTTAACGCCCGCCCAGATCTTGCCATGACAGGCCGCACCTTGTTGGGCCGCCCTGCAGCAAAACATCAGCAGCTGGAAGACCACTATTTTGGTTCTATCCCCGAGCGGGTATACGCTTATATGCGCGACTTGGAAATGGAATGTCATAAACTTGGCATACCAGTGCGTACCCGTCACAACGAAGTAGCTCCAAGTCAGTACGAACTGGCGCCGATTTATGAGGAGATCAACGTAGCGGTGGACCACAACCAGCTGTTGATGGACCTGATGGAGCGGGTAGCACGCAGGCACAAATTGCGTGTACTGCTTCACGAAAAACCGTTCGCAGGGATCAATGGATCTGGCAAACACAACAACTGGAGCCTGGGAACGAATACTGGGGTCAATTTGCTTTCGCCTGGTAAAAATCCGGGCACAAACCTTCGATTCCTGACCTTTTTTGTCAATACCATCGCTGCCGTACATAAGTATGCTGATATCCTTCGCGCCAGCATTGCTCATGCAGGCAATGATCACCGTTTAGGGGCAAATGAGGCGCCTCCTGCGATTATTTCAGTGTTCATTGGAGAGGCATTGAGCAAATTGCTTGACCGAATAGCAGAAGGCAAAAATACCGATGCTAAAGAGGTAGAACGTGCGTTGGACATGATCTCCAAATTGCCAAACTTAGAAATGGACAATACGGACAGAAACCGTACCTCTCCCTTTGCATTCACGGGCAACAAGTTCGAGATCCGGGCAGTTGGAAGCAGTCAAAACTGCGCAGGCCCAATGGCTGTGATGAACGGAATGATGGGGTTGCAACTGGTTGAATTTAAAACCGACGTGGATCAATTGATGCAAAGTGGATCAGGGCAGGATGAGGCCATACTCACGGTCCTGAAAGGCTATATCCGTGCATCCAAGGCTATCTGTTTTGAGGGCAACAACTATTCCGATGAGTGGAAAGCAGAGGCTGAAACCAGGGGTCTGAATAATTTTGCTACCACGCCAGAGGCACTCGATGTGCTGGGCCAAAAGCTTGCGCAGGATTTTTACAGCAATTCCGGTGTGATGAGCAACGTGGAACTTGAAGCGTTCCACCTTGTTCAATTGCATAGCTACTGCACCAAACTGGATATTGAAGCCAAGACCCTGGAAGAGATCGTCATAACGCAGGTCCTGCCAGCCGTGATGCGCTACCAAACAGAACTTGCCACTAATATCAACGCCCTGCGTTCCATTGATATGGTTCAGGGTGCTCGTACGCAGGTAGATCTGATGAAACGCATCATTGCTAATATAGATGCTATCCAGGCGGGGTTAATGAAGATGCACGAAGCACATGAACGTGCCCACAATGCCCATCATGCCGACGACCTCAGGGCCGAAGCGGGTATTTTGTGTCATGAGGTGAAACCTCAAATGGATGCGATCCGTGATGCCGTAGATGACCTTGAATCTATTGTAGACGATCAGCAGTGGCCATTGGTGAAGTATAGAGAGCTTTTGTTTATTCGATAATAGATTGATTTGTTGGAGGTACAGCGCACCGTAATATGGTACAGTGCGCGGTACCTCCAACCCCTTTCTAGCCATCTTTGGCTATACCTATTACGGGCCTCTGGCCCTTTTTACATGCTACGTTGCCAAACCTAATATATTTATGATGCCATTCTCCGAACAAGATATCCAAAACCTGCAGCGCAAGGTGGAGCACTACAAAGAAGTGTTACAAAACACAAAGCACTACCGGGAGATATGGAAGAAAGAATTGAAAAAAAATATAGTTGGGCAGCTCCATGCCCTGGCGGAGTTGGGTGGCCTGACAGCCAGCATACAAGAGGTAAACGATATTCGAAATCTTGAAGCGGTTACCCTCACCTTGGGTACCTCCGAAAGTGGTCTTGGGGAAGATGTTGGAAATGGCCTGCACCGCGACCTGATCAAGCAGAACGGCTCACTGGTTTACCAGCAACTATTCAATGGTAAGATTCTGGTACTTATCAATCTGCCTTTTATCGAAAAATACGGACAGCCTCAACCGCCCAAAACCATTGCCATCTATCGGCCGGAAGAGCTGAAAGAACCGTATTTTCAGCGTCATGTGGAAACCTTTGTAACCGATATAACCGCTTGGGAAGATTATGACGATGATCAGATTTCAGATCCAAGCCAGCGTATTGGGTTTAAAAGGAACGTAGAAAGGGAGGAGCAGGAAGCTGGGAGTTAGCGCTGCTCCCGTCCAAAACGCGAGGAAAAGTCCTTTGGTCGCTTACCGGTACAAGGAGGAGGCCTTTTTTTGGGGTGAATTTGAACGGGCGAATGGGTAAGCCTCAATAATCCACAACGTTACCAATTGGGTTGATCTTTTTCTTGTGCGCCAATACTAATTTATCGATCCGCTGTAGCATTACTTCCTGTCCCTCATATCGGGCATAGAGGGTGACTGAAAATGTTTTTTGTTCCGGAAAACTACAGTCTACCACTCCATGCACAAAAGGCCGCCGTGGCTTTCCGTCGCCCAGATCAAGTTCGTAGACCGGACCAGTGGTGGACTCGATGAGGAAGAACTTAAAGGGCTGGCCCGCTTCAGGAAGCTTGTCGGTGTCAACAAGTTTGCCAGTTATTTTTTGGAAGGGAGCAGCCGTTTGGGCATCCGTACTGACCTGCTGGTTTTCGGTTTGAACAAGGGCCTTATCGTCAGATTCTGAAGGCCCTTTTTGTGCAAATTGAAGCACAGCCAAACCCGCCAGACCAAATACGGCCACTACAATGAGCAGGATAGTTTCGCGGTTTAAACCTTTCATAGATGTTGATTTTTTAATTTCGGAAGCCTACTGTCCCACTACTACTACACCGGCTGCCCTGCCATTTACTTTCAGGAAGTAAAATCCGGATGGGGTGGTTGATGTTTCTATTTCCCAGCTATTAAACCCGGTGAATGCAGGTAATGTCTTAGCTAAAACAATTTTTCCTTGAAGGTCCAACATTTGTACCAACAGATCACCGTCTTGTTTTGCGGTTGCTTTGAGGGTAAAAAGATTTCGTGCTGGATTGGGCGAAATGGAATAGTCTGAAGCGGGTGGTATCCAGGCGAGTTGGAGCGGGTGAATCTGCCCGTCTGTACTGTAAGCTTCCGGATGTAAGCCAGACTCGGAAAAACGGAGTAATTCAGAAAGTTTACCGCCTTTGGGGGCGGTCACGTCAAAACGTAGCAAAGTAGTAGTAGCTGAAAATTGCTGTCGCTGTGCCCGGATCCAGGAGAGTGCAAGATGCTGATTGGTCAGGTGGTAAGATCCTGCGTCAAAATCTTCGAGCATTTCGGTTTCAATTTTCTGGATATTTATAAGATCTGGGTCAAAATCAAGAACGAATTGAAGGCCATCCAGTTCGGTATTTTCCACAAAAAACAAAGATACCTGAGCCGTTTCGCCGGGTTGAAAATCATGTTCGTTCAAAAATAGATTTCGCGGCTGAAACCGGCTTTCAGCGCTTGTAGCAAGACTATCGTTGCAGGGTCCGGCGTTCACATCCCCAAGTATTACCCCAACAAAATCCTGGCAAGCACCGTTAGAAACGGTTGCAGAGTCAGGCATAAAACGCCAGGAGCCACAGGGCAATGAATCCAGAATACCTAATATGACCTTCCGGGCGGTCACAATATCAAAGGTGGTGACGCTTCCTGTACAATTCACGTCGGCAGCCAGGATCTGCCAGGGGCATTTGAAGGGCTCGATCCCAAGAATGTGCTTGGAGATCAAGACTAAGTCATAAGTGGTCAGGCCGGTAGTGCTCCCTGTTTTATGGGGCTTAATTGTGCAGGTGGTGTTTTTCAGTGCAATAACGTTAGAAAGGTCATAAGCACCGTTGGCTACCAGCAGGGTGTCGAAAACGGGGGCATTCACCCCAATTTGTACGGTCTCCAATGGGGTTCCAAAAGGGCTTTTCAGGGTACAATCCTTGGGGAAAAACGCTTCGATCTTCTGTTGTAGAAGCATAATGGTCTCGTTGGGGCTCAGGCCACGAATGTCAAAAGTGACCACTCCGCTGCCAGGTGCTATCACGATAAAGGTTGGCGTTCCTTGGAATGGACCAAATTGCCCGTTAAGATAAGGCTGCAAGGCCGTTATACTGCCGCCATCCTTGCCAACACCAGGCATGCTGAGTCCCTTACTGGTTTTATATTGCGCAACTTTTGCATTCGTATCATTGAAAAGCGTGCTGAGTAACAGGAACTCGACCTTGCCAGGGTGAGTCGCTTGCATGGATGTGTAAAGATTTTGGACAAGCGGTGCGTGCGTGGCGCATGGAGGGCAAGTGGTGAAAAAAGCTTCAATCACCACCAGTTTTTGTTGGTTGATATAGTCCTGGTAGAGTTGTTTTACCTGGCCGTCAGAAGTTGTAATGGTGAAATCTGCTGCCGTCTGAGGCGGCACATGGAGCCATTGCCTGCTTGACGGGAGGTTAGGGGGATTGGCAATCGCTAAGGTGGCGAAAAAGAAGAGCGGCGTAAAGACAAGATATTTCATATAAATCGGATTTGGATAGCAAAGGTAATTGCTACAAATTTCTGAAAGTTCTACAATTTTTCGCAGTTTTTAAAATTTGCCTTATCCATTTGCCAGGTTTTTGCTTCTCCAGCATGAAAGCGTATTGGACTTATTTATAAAGCGAGGTCTAAAGGTTTTGGTGAATCTGATAGGTCTGGAACTAAATCAAAAGTGTACCGTATTATGGGCGCCAACACAGACCTGACATCTATTCTACAAGGCATAATGTCCTAAATCAAATAATCAATATCTAAAATCAAATAATTAATATCTCTTATCAAAGATCACAAAGCACTAAAAATAAAGCGCTTAAATCTGTTATTGTAAAATTTAATTGGCTTACTATAAGTATTTTAAATTTATAAAATATTTCAAATTGTGAATTTTAAAAAAATATATTTGTGTAATTTTTTTAAAAAAAAATTACAAACTACTTTTGGCCTTTAATTCAAAATTGTTTAAAGTTGTCAATATGATTCATCTAACTAATCGAATCACAATTATTCAATAGCACACATGAGACGTACCACTTTTTTTACTTTGAAATATGGCCTTGCCCTGATGTCCTTGTTGGTATTCAGCATATTGAGTGCCCAAAGCCCAAAACTCGGTGTACAGGGTATTTTAAAAAAGGCCAATGGCAATCCAGTAGATGATGGCACCTACACCATTACTTTTAAAATCTACAATACTGAAACGGGTGGAACCGCATTGTGGACAGAAGTCCAAAATGAGGTAGATGTATCCAGCGGCATATACAGTGCAGTACTTGGGTCAGTCACCGCGCTTAACTTATCATTCAACGAGGGGTATTACCTTGGGGTAAAGGTTGGCAGCACGCCGGAGATGGCGCCTCGCATGGAGCTTACGACGGCTCCTTACGCGCTTTCACTCAAGGGCAGTAATAATATATTTCCCAGTACGGGTGCAGTTGGCGCGGGTACCAACGCTCCAACCGCTGGTTACCAAATGCACATCTATAACGGTGCTGGTATCGCCACTCAGTTGGTGGAAGGCACTACGGGCTCCCAAATAGAGTTTAAAAAATTGACAAATACGGCAACCATTGGTTTCGGTACAGCCGACAATATTTTCAAATTTAATGGCGGAGCAAACAACACCATCATCCAGTACAATGGATCTGATAAGTTGGCGATAAATACCAACGGTATGAGTGTGACGGGCTCCGGTACACTCAATGGGAACCTGACCGTTTCAGCCGGTACTGCCGCCTTGAACAATGTATCGTTTAATACCAATACGATCAACAATACTAATAATACAGAATTCAGGAACAATGGCACAACCCGATTATCCATCACCACAGAAGGCGCTTTTGTGACGGGTTACGTGGATGTTTCCGGTACTAAAAGTTATACTGGGGGCTATGGTTTTTTTGCGAATGATGGTAACGTTGTCTGTCCCAATGTAGGTGGGTCCAGTGGTACGAACAACTATACGGTGTCCTGTGATTCAAGGATGAGAGCCTCAGAATACAATGTTTATTCAGATCGTCGCATCAAAAAAGATTTTGTGTTGTCAGATGGCCTCAAGGATTTGGAAGTGCTCAAACGCCTCCGGGTGACCAATTATCGCTACATAGATGCTGTTCAGTATGGAAGTGCGTATAAAAAAGGGTTCATCGCGCAGGAGGTAGAATCGGTATTTCCGGAGGCTGTCTCCATCA
>CANJPT010000159.1 GCA_947476195.1 Lewinellaceae bacterium
CATTAAGGTGTGAATATGGCGGTCTGATTTTTCCTTTCTCTGCGTTGTTCGTCGGTTAAAATGTCCCGCATTGCGCCCTTCTCACGCCTTGATAAAGAAAAAATTTGCCTCCCCAATTCATACCTTAATGGCCGGGCGCGGCACTAGTGGTAAATTTAAAAATCAGCAAGCATTGACCGCATGGCTGACTGTACGTTTTGAACACCGCTTCATCGTGTATTTGTCCTTGATAGATATTGGGTTTAACCATCGAACGATCCAACTATATCAGTGACTTCCACATTACCTTACTTGCCCCCTCACTCAAAACTTTGAGATTTGCGCAGTACCTTTGCACTTTATACACTTACTTCAGTTTATGACAAAACGTGGAAAAAATCCTCAGGGGCATTGCTCCTTCTGTGGTCGCACAGAAGAAGAGGTAATGATACTTGTATCAGGCATGGAAGCGCAGATCTGCGAAGCCTGCACCGAAAAAGCGCAGGACATCATTGACCTGGAACTCGAAAATGCAGGCGTAAAGCGAGAAGATAAAAAGCAAAAATCAGAGCCTCAACCTGGCGCAGGTAAAAGCGAACGCTACGGCGGTCCGCTTAAGCTGATTCCGCCCCGGGAGATTAAAAGCTTTCTGGATCAATACATTATTGGTCAGGATGACGCCAAAAAAGTGCTTTCAGTAGCTGTTTATAACCACTACAAACGCTTGCAGGAGCTGGAAAAAAACAAAGGAAAAAAACAGAAGGACGACTATGTGGAAATTGAAAAGTCCAATATTCTGCTTGCAGGACAGACCGGCACTGGCAAAACCCTGCTAGCCAAAACCATCGCTAAAGTGCTCAACGTTCCCTTTGCCATTGTAGACGCAACCGTCTTTACAGAAGCAGGCTATGTGGGCGAAGACGTGGAAAGTATTCTAGCCCGCCTGCTCCAAATGTGTGATCAGGACGTGGAAGCCACCGAGCGCGGTATCGTATACATTGACGAAATCGACAAGATTGCCCGCAAACAAGACAACCCCAGCATCACCCGCGACGTATCTGGCGAAGGCGTACAGCAAGGGCTGCTCAAGATGCTGGAAGGCTCTGAAGTAATGGTACCTCCGCAAGGTGGACGCAAGCACCCGGAACAGAAAATGGTGAAAGTAAACACCGAAAATATCCTGTTCATTTGTGGTGGAGCATTCGATGGCATTGAAAAGCTAATTGCCCGCCGGGTAAATACACAGGTCATTGGCTTCAATAAAAAATCAACCAACCGTATCGACCGCGACAACCTGCTACAATACATCACACATGCAGATGTAAAAGCTTACGGCCTTATCCCTGAACTTTTGGGCCGTCTACCGATCTGTACTTACCTTGACCCGCTGGATATGGATGCGCTGCGTCGTATCCTAACCGAGCCGCGCAATGCCATCACCCGTCAATACCAAAAACTCTTCGCCATGGAAGGCGTGGAACTCATTGTAGAACCTTCAGCCCTTGATTTTGTGGCTGAAATGGCGCTTGAGTACAAATTGGGCGCACGGGGTCTCCGCTCGCTCTGTGAAGCTATCTTCACAGATGCAATGTTTGATCTGCCCATGATTGATGGCGGATCTGAAAAAAAGCAACTGGTGATTGACCGGGAATATGCTGCAGAGAAATTGGAAGGGTCGCGGATCGGGAGACTGAAAGCCGCATAAAAAGAACGGTAGCATGGCCTTTAGGCCGTCGGGAAAAGGGGCGTTTAGGCCCCTAAATCCATATTTTGTAAAATTGCGTCGTAACCGACGCTTTTTCTGGCGACCTAAAGGCCATGGTATCTGGATTACACATGAATAGATGCCTTATTTACCAAAAAATTTCATGTACCCATGTAAAAGGATGTTTCAACCAATGGTTACAAATATTGGCAGAAACTGGGTTCTGTTTAATGTAATCCACCGCTGCTAGTGCCGCGCCCGGCCATTAAGGTATGAATTGGGGAGGCAAATTTTTTCTTTATCAAGGCGTGAGAAGGGCGCAATGCGGGACATTTTAACCGACGAACAACGCAGAGAAAGGAAAAATTAGACCTCCATATTCACACCTTAATGGCCGGACGCGGCACTGGTAGATGTCTTCTATCACGAATGTAACGGTCATGATACTCTGACTGCCAACATTCTTTTCCAGTTCGTTGGAGTACGAGATTCACATACCTATCACTTGCACCTTTTGGAGTAGGATTTTCGCGCTTTCCTGTTCTTCGCCTTTTGTTTCGACTGCAATCCGCTTTTTTTCTGATTCATGCCAAGCGGCAAGGGATGCTAAGAATTCCTGCGGCAATGAACCGGATAATCGAAATGTAATGAAAAGGTTGCTCCAAACTGGTGATAATGCGGGAGTGTACGTGTGTATTCTGTTTTTTTTTGCATAATTGATTATTTAGGTAACCAAAGTTATGCAATTTAAAAGGAAATATGGCCTTCAGGCAGTCGGAGAAATGAGGCGTTTTCATCTCTAAATCCATGTTTTGTAAAATTATGAAGGTTGGTTCTAGTTCCAGCGTCGTAAACGACGCTTTTCCCGACGGCCTAAAGGCCGTGCTACCAATTCTACCCCACACAAAGCACCAATCCCTTTAAATATGCCCCTTCCGGATGAAACATACTCACCGGGTGATCCGCACTCTGAGAAAGATGGTGCAATACCCGCACCGGCCGGCCTACTTCCATGGCTGCCGCCGCAACCGTATGGTAAAACAATTCTCGGTCCACCACTTGCGAGCAGGAAAACGTGAAGAGGACACCGCCCGGCGCTACCCGGCGCATGGCCTCGGCATTGAGGCGTTTGTAGCCCTGAACCGCATTGTGTCGTTTTTCAATACTTTTGGCATAAGCTGGCGGGTCGATGATCATGACCTCGTAGTCCCTTTCTGTACTTTTTAGAAATTTCAGAACATCGTCGGCAAAACCTTCATGTTCGCCTCTAAATGGAGCATTGAGCGCCACATTTTCGTTGCAAAGCGCAATGGCTTTGGGGGAGACATCCACTGAGTGTACCAGGCTCGCTCCGGCCTTTAAGGCGAGACAAGAAAATCCCCCGGTATAGCAAAACGCATTCAACACGGTTTTACCCACCGCAAATTCCGACAGCAATAGACGGTTATCGCGTTGGTCGAGGAAAAAGCCTGTTTTTTGGCCCGTCACCCAATCGACCCGAAATTTCGAGCCGTTTTCTTCGATGATGGCCGACAGTTCCGGATCGGCGCTGGCTGACCACAGATAGCTGTTTTGTTGCGCTTCAGCATATTTTGGTGGCAAGCTTTCAGCACTTTTATCGTACACTACTGTCAACTTATTGCTTAACACCTGTTGCAGTGCTGCAGCGATCAATTCGCGCTGCCGATGCATCCCAATGCTGTGACACTGTATCACAGCGGTGTGTTCGTATACATCCACGATCAGTCCGGACAGACCGTCTCCTTCACCGTGTACGAGTCGGAAAGCGCTTGAAAAATCTTTCAATTTTCGCACATTCAGCGCGTTTTGCAGCTTTTCAATCCAGAAAGTGGTGCTTTCTAAATTTGCAGGGCCGAAACTCAACAGCCTGACTGCGATGCTACCAATGTGAAAATGCCCGACACCCAGTAAGTTGCCCCGTTTGTCAAAAACCTCTGCAATGTCGCCGTCTTCCGGGCGACCGTCTGTATGTGCAATCGCGCCGGAGAACACCCAGGGGTGAAAACGGAGGATTGGAATTTCTTTACCAGGGCGAAGCGTAACTTTTATCGGTGTAGTCATTAGAAAAAATAAGGGCGCAAAATCGGGCTTTTTCCGATGTTTGAGCCATTGAACGAGCCAATCTTTTATTCCAACCAATAAACCATGTCAAAAGCCTCCCGAATCGCCTTACATGTATATGTTATGCTCACCCTTTTTGGCATGACCGTTGGGATACTCTATTTTCTGCTAATGCGTAACGATTTTTTGACCCAAAACCCTGATATCGAGCCGTTTTTCAAGCAATATGTTACTGCTTCGGTGGTAACAGTGATTGGCAGTGCTGCACTTTTAAGAGACAAAAGCTGGGGTTTTTGGGTCATGTTGGCAGGCTTTGCAGGGGCATTTGGCATCGAAATATTATCGGGATTCTCCTGGGAAAAGATCATACGAATACCTTTTGCTATACTCGCGCTTGTCGGCTTAATGCGCTGGAACAAATTGATTTAAACCAATCCTTTTCACATCCAAACCAAAACGAATCATGCCAATCTCTTTTGACTGGTTACAAACAATCTCCACCCTTCCTTCCAATCCTATTCCTCCGGAATGGCTCGACACGAAGGGGAAAGGGGTTAAAATTGCGATCGTCGACACGGGAGCTAACCTGGGCCTGAACTCCCTAAAACACCTGGACAACGCCGGGCACAAATTCTTTACTAATGCTCCTGGTTTTTCGGTCACCAAACTGACAGGCAAGGATAACGTGGGAGAAGTCTTTGGAGTAGCCGGATCTGGTCACGGAACCCTCTATACTTCGCTTTTGGCAGGAAAATCGCCTACAAAAGCCCCCGGCGACAAAGACCTGGTTTCAGGTATCGCCAATGGGGCTGAGATTTTCATCATCAAAGCCACGGATAATTCCGGGGAAATAACCACCGTAAAACAATTGCTGGATGCGCTAAAGCTGTCTGTAAACCTCGGTATTGAAATTTTTGTCACTGCACAGTCCATTTCGCGTTCAGAAATTATTCGGGAGAAATTGAATGAAAGCGATATCGAAACCTTGTTCAATACGCCGGAGTTAAAGAAAATGTTTGTTTTTGCACCTTTAAAGAATAAAAGAAGCGCGCTAGGCTGGAATGACATTGTGAAAGACAATTTCCCTAATTACCTCCCCGATGTATTCAATGTAGCCAAATTGCCCGATTTTTTTGCAAGTAGCCCAGCGGTAGCCAAAAAACCGAACATTCCATTTTTGCTTTCTGGCTTTACAGGCAAGGTGCTGTCTAAAACAGGAGACGCAATGGATCTGGAATTTTCAAATTCTGGTGCTGTAAGCATTATGGGGGGAATCGCTGCCCTGGCGCTTAGTTTTTCAAAGGCTCACAATGCAGGAGCTTTGCCCAGCCGGGATGCCTTCAAAGCACTATTGCAAAATTGTTGCCGTCCAATTGATGATGCTATGGGCTCCGTTGACCAACCTGCACTTTTCAAAAACGTCTAAACCTTATTCAAAATGAAACACTTTCTATTCCTGCTTCTTTGTCTCGGGTTGACCTTTGACCTGGCTGCCCAAACAATTCTGGACGATGCCAAAAACCTGAGTTCAATCTTCAGCTATACCATTGATACTTCCAATCATGAAACTACAAAAATAGTAAATCTACGGCGCGGAATTTCGATCACTTTAGCCCAACTTTATATACTTAAAAAGTACTATCCGGATAGTGTAGATGTCAATATTCTGACAGATGATGAACTCATGGATCTGCTAGAGAGTTCGTTTAAAGGCAATCCGTTTTTGCGGGTAGAAATCACCAACCAAAATGAAACAGGATTTTTAAAACTGGAAGGGTCTTTAAAACAACCAGGTGGCAGCGGCGCCGCGGCAGGGTTTTCAGTTGCTGGTCTGGCAGACGGACTTTCACGATTTTTAGTGAAACGTACCAAACAGGAGCTTTCTCAGGCATTTTTTGAGGACTTCAAAAGGGCTGTACAAAAAGAGCCGCTTGTAGGTCATTTTTGCCCGGACACCAAACAACATCTATTGCTGATCGATCAGGATGTATACCAATTTAAGGACTACCTGCAAGGCCTTAGGGAATCGTTCATTTCAGATATGACGGTCTTGCCCAAAAGCACAGAAACCTTTTTAAGAGACGACAATCTGTGCTCCGCTTGCTCCCAAAAAGCTAATGGCAAGGTTTTGATAGATATGCTCCACGTAGCCCAGCAATTGGTGGATGGTGAAGCCCCCATTGACATGATCGATTATCTGGCCAGATCTGGTTCGGCCATACAATCAGCCAACAAGACCTCAGAACCTGTACTATATGATATGGCCGGGGGACTAAGATATCTTAATCTTATTTCGGAGGCTATGAGAAACACGAGTTCAACAGACAGTCTTATGCCCTGGTACACAGGCCGTGAGGTACGTGAAATGTTCAAGGACCCTAAATTCTTCCGGCTTTTTATGGGCTTGTTGTGGCAAAAAGCGGGAGGTATTTCCTTCAACGGACCCAATGGAGTAGAAGTTAATTTGCAAAACACCCTAAGCACTGTAGCCAATAAGGCCGCTGAACTGGAAAATTGGCGCAATACAATAAGCTCCTTCGGGGAAGTAACCCATAGGGTTCAACGCTCCTTGAGCGCCAGCGCATCCGCTCCAACAGCTGTTTCAGATGACTATTACCGCTATTCCCAAACCATTCTGGATCTGATGGAATCTGTGAATGAAACGGGACGTCTTGTTTTGAATCGAAATACCGACCTTATTCCCCAGGAATATGTGTTCTTATTAAAACAGTGTAACGCGTTGTATTTCAATGTGCGCCAACGAAATTTTACCGGAGCGCTCAGTAATGTGATCTACTGTCTTAACTTACTTGGGAAGGACAAAGAGGAGGTTGCTAATCTGCTGGAATATGCCAATTTCGCAGCCTCTATTGCCGAAGCCAATTCGCCGGAAGAAATTGAAAATGCCGTAGAACTATTCGCACTGCCCCCTGGCAGCAGTCGTATGAAAAAGCAACCCGGCCGATTCTCTATAGCCCTGAATGCATATTCCGGAATTTCCGGTGGCATCGAAGTCCTGGATGGAGACGCATCCCACAAGTCATACGGGGCTATCACAGCTCCGTTGGGCTTAAGTATGTCCTGGGGACTCGGACATATTAAAACCAATTCCGCGACTGGAGAGACCCGACTCAAAAGTCTGGGCAGCCTCGGTTTCTTTGTTCCTCTGATCGACGTTGGCGCAGTTACTACCTTCCGTTTTAAGGACAGCACTTCTCAAAACCTGCCTGAATTAACCTGGTCAAACATCCTTTCTCCGGGCCTATACGTGGTATATGACTTTCCTGGGAAATGGCCGATTGCCTTTGGGATAGGTGGACAAGCCGGACCAGGCCTACGAAAAGTGACGGCTGATGGCCTTGAAATAGTCAAAAGTGGCGCCCGATTTGGCGCTTTTCTGGCGGTAGATATTCCATTCACTTATTTTTACCTCGGTAAAGGCAAAGAAAAAAAGTCTTGAACCTAGTTCATACAAGAATGCAACATGAGAAAATGGATTTGGATTTTTGATGGACCTCGTAGAGGTCTAACATTGGAAAATCTGATACACGAAAATGTTTATGTTAGACCTCTCCGAGGTCCTTGTGCTCTATCCTAACGTCTACCAATATTGGACCTCTACGAGGTCTGTTGCAAAATTCGGGATGACTCATGTTGCATTCTTGTATGAACTAGGTTCAAGACTTTTTTTCTTTGCCTTTACCGAGGTAAAAATAAGTGAATGGAATATCTACCGCCAGAAAAGCGCCAAATCGGGCGCCACTTTTGACTATTTCA
>CANJPT010000160.1 GCA_947476195.1 Lewinellaceae bacterium
GCAACAATACCCTTATCCAGTTGCGTCGCTGCAAAAATATATCGCCCTTCCGCTAATTGTTGCTCTGCAGCTGCAAAATGTATATGACTGTCAGGAGTGATTGCTTTTTGCCCGGTACTATTGGATGCTTCTTGGTCGCGCTCAGCTCCGGAATCCGAATTAACGCGCATACAGCTGAGAGAAAGCAATGTCAGCATCATAAATAAAACAGGATTGCTCATGTTAAAAAGTTTGTGGCCTGCGCTTAAAAAAACCTGGTGACTTTGTATTCAACGTCACCAGGTTTATACACTTATATTAATCCGATATCAAGAACGGCATAGCCGCTATTTCCCCAAAAATCAAAGCCCGAATGCGTAGTAACAAATCCGATCCAGATTATTTGGATATACCCCTTCCAGCATCACGCCCCCTCTGGCATTTTGGAGCAAATTACTCAGCTCCTCTACGTTTGTCAAAGACTTGTTGCTCACTTTTGTGATGATAAACCCTTCACGCATATCAGTTTGGTTGGCAAGTTTACCCATGCGGAGACTTTTTACTCGGACGCCGCCTGCAAGACCCAGTTTTCCGGCTTCACTTTTTGAAAGCGTCTCAAATTCTGCGCCAAGCGTATTGAGCAAAGCAGCACTTTCCGGCTTTTTCACGACGTCTGTATTTCCGGTACGGTTTTTTAGGGTCACCTTATATTCACTGGATGATCCATCGCGCAACACGGATAGGCTTAGCTGATCACCAGGACGATGTTTGCCAATTATTTCCAGTAATTCTGGCGGAGTGTTTACTACCTGACCGTCAATTTTGCTGACAATATCTCCCGCTTTTACGCCTGCTGCTGCTGCTGCACTGTTTTCGGAAAGGCTGTCTATATACACGCCAGAGGTTAGTTTCTGGCCTTTTTCTCTGGACTGATCACGGATAATAATGCCCAGATAACCACGCTGTACCACCCCATATTGCCTTAGGTCTTCCACCACCTTAGCTACTAAGTTGGATGGAATGGCAAAAGCATATCCTGCAAAAACGCCTGTTGGAGAAGCAATCGCTGTATTAATTCCAATGAGCTCACCATTCAGGTTGACGAGCGCGCCACCGCTGTTTCCAGGGTTCACCACCGCATCAGTCTGAATAAAACTTTCGATAGGGGCTTTGTCATGCACAATGTGGAGGTCACGGCCTTTGGCACTGACAATACCGGCTGTAACTGTGCTTGTAAGATTGAATGGATTGCCAATGGCTACCACCCATTCACCCACTTTGGCATTATCTGAATTCCCAAACGGCATATAGGCCAATTCATCAGCATCGATTTTAACCAGTGCCAAATCGGTGGAAGGGTCCGTACCGATCACCGTAGCTTTGAATTCCCGTCGGTCGTTGAGCGTAACGATTAGCTCATCGGCATCGCGCACCACATGGTTGTTGGTTACAATATAACCATCAGAACTTAAAATCACCCCACTTCCGGTGCCCTCCTGCATGTCATCAGGCTCTTCTGCGTCGGGTTGCTTGCGGAGTCCGGGGCCACCGAAAAATTGACGAAATAGCTCTGGCATATTTTGAAAGTCAAGGCTTTGCATCATACCGCCTGGATGTTTCATGCGTACCTTGGCAGAAATGTGCACGACCTCTGGCAATGATTTTTCTGCAGCAAATGTGAAATCTGCCACTACCGGAGCGGTACCTCCGGGTTGATAGTTTGCAAGATGTACCGGGGCTGAGCTGTCGGCAACAAATTGAGCGGAGGGGTTCCCCCAGCCCATCATCCGCGCTCCGGCGAGTGCGCTCAGCCCTCCGGATAGCGCGATTAATCCAATTGCAAAATACTGCTTCATGTAGTTGATATGTGTTTTAATAGTGAAATTTGAGTCAAACAAATGTGCAACTCTATAACTAAACTATAGGTGCAAATGAGTGTAAAACGGGCAACTTATCGACTGGAACTGACAAAAGTCGCGTTGTAATTTCTGAAATAAGGTGTACTAATTGGAGCTTTGTTGCATGAATTCTGCATGTACCTTGGTTACAGCATAGTCTAAAAAACGAGCCTTTGGGGTTTTGAAACCCCCAAAGAATTTCCCGGCTCATGGCAAGGTTAGAGTCTATTGGGAACCCAAACAAGCCCAAACATTACGATAGAATTACGAACGGCTCGGAGTACAACGCTGGTTTAAAGCACCAGATGCCCTGATCCGATGGATTGACAAATCGGTAGCAGGGAGTTGGTTTTTATACGGTTGGCGCAAAAAATTTTAAAATCTTTGCAGGTGCAAAGCAAGCGATAAAGACTAATGAAAAGTTGCGGCATCCTTAATAACAGCTACAAAACAGTAGTACCCAAGCAACAAAGTCAAAAGATACTGAAACAGTCTCTCTTTCTGAAGAATAGTGCTCATTGGTACCGTTTATAAAAATGGAAAATAAGTTGAAAACATGCCAAATGAGCGCAAAAAAGTAACCTATTATAGCAATGGAAAATAAAACAAATTTCTCCGCAGAACAACGTGAAGCACTAATCAAAACATTAAATGGCCGTTTTATAAGCAATATGAACCGTCATTATGATCTCGAATGGGCCAAAGTAGAAGCAAGGCTGGAAGGGGATACTGAAAAACTTTGGTCGCTTTATGAAATGGAAAGAACTGGTGGCGAACCGGATATTGTTGGTCAGGATAACATGACGGGTGAATACCTTTTTTATGATTGTTCAGCGGAAAGTCCTAAAGGCCGTAGAAGTCTTTGTTACGACCGCGAAGCGCTGGAGTCAAGGAAAGAACATAAACCGGAAAACAATGCTGTTGATATGGCTGCGGCCATGGGCATTGAACTTTTAGCGGAAGCGGAATATCGGGCATTGCAAAAATTAGGAAATTTCGATACGAAAACATCGAGTTGGGTGAAATCGCCTACTGAGATCAGAAAACTTGGTGGCGCCATCTTTTGTGATCGCCGCTACAATCAGGTCTTCGTGTATCACAATGGTGCAGAATCCTACTACGGTTCCAGAGGGTTCCGGGGCTCGCTAAGGGTCTGAAAAGTGCACGATACTTTAGCCAACTGATTAGAAAGGTGTCGAAAAAGGCGGAGTGATATTTAAAAACTATTTGTTTTAAAATACAGCCAAAATACTACCTTCGTCCCAAACAAAACCCGACATGACTCGACGCAGATTCTCCTCCAACGCAGGCGGCTTTTTATTCAAAACGGGCCTTTTCGCGGCCCTGGCTAGCCTGGCTTTTTTTCTGTTCAATCAGGGTGACAGCAAAAAGTCCAACCGACCGATTGATGGCAAACCGCCTGTCGAAATTTCCGATGACAGGTCTGAAGCTCCAGGTCCAGAATCACAAACAGAAAGTCAGGTTCCCGAAGATATATTTCCCGCTTCTTCCGGCGAGCTGGTACGCCATACCTGGTACGCCCTGGGCTACGCTGAAGACCACGAACAAGCAGAATGGGTGGCCTACGAACTCACCCGCGAGCATCTCAATGAGCACTGGGCCGAGCGCTCCAATACATTCCGGCCCGACCAGGCAGTGCACACCGAAAGCGCTACTCCCCGAGATTACAGTTCCAGCGGCTATGACAAAGGCCATCTTTGCCCAGCAGCAGACATGGCCTTTGATGCCACTGCGATGGACGAGACTTTTTTGATGAGCAATATGAGTCCGCAGGTACCTGCTTTCAACAAGGGTATCTGGCGGGAACTGGAAGAACTTACAAGGGATTGGGCCCGTCGCTTTAAACACTTATACGTTGTAACAGGCCCTGTGCTTACCCAACATGGTCTGGGGAAGATCGGCTTTAATAAGGTGACCGTTCCGGCAGCTTATTACAAAGTATTGTTTGCGCCCGATCAACAGCGTGGTATTGCATTTATCCTGCCCAATCTAATGAGTGAAAAACTCGTGATGGATTTTGCCTGCCCGATCGATCAGGTGGAGGAACGGACCGGGATCGATTTTTTTCCAAAATTACCCAAAGCGCTTGGAGAAGCATTGGAGGGTTCGCTTGATAAGAATGCATGGCCAATCAGCCGAACGCGGTATGAGCAACGGGTGAAGGTTTGGAATGTACGAAGGTAGATTTTTAACCTTTCACAATCCAATCGACCGCTTACCTTTGAGCGCCCCATTCTGCAAACTTCTCCATGCTAAAAAAGATTTTTCTTCTTTCCATTGTCCTTTGCTATGGCCTTCTGATGCCTGGTTGCAATGACTATACCCCTGTGCCAAAGCCCCGTGCTTATCCGCGTGTTTTTTATCCTGAAAAGGCCTACAAACCTTTTGAAACAGGCTATTGCAACTTCACATTTGACCAGCCTGTTTACGCAAGTATTGAGCAGGATACCGCCTATTTTGACGAAAAGCCCAAGGATGAATGCTGGTTCAACATCGTGGTGCCGCAATTGAATGCCAAGATCTATTGTAGTTATTACCCGATCCATTCAAGTGCTGATTTTGACAAATTTGTAGCCGATGCGTTCGAAATGACGAACAAGCATACCGTGAAGGCGACCTACATAGATGAGCAGCCCGTGCATCGTCCTGCCGATCATGTCCATGGTGTAGTGTTTAATGTCGAAGGCCCGGCGGCTTCTTCCTATCAGTTCTTTCTGACGGATTCAACCAAAAACTTTGTGCGAGGAGCCTTGTACTTCAACACGGTTGCGCGTCCGGATTCATTGGCCCCTGTGGTGAAATTTATGCGGGAAGATCTGAATCGCATGGTGGCGACCCTAAAGTGGCAATAAGGATTAATGTGGACAATGGGTTTGAATGTGGACAATGTGCCAAAAACCGTCGGATGCTGATAAAATCAATAAATTAAAGAATCGCCCGTTTGCAAGAGACATTCACCATAAAGCTTCCTGCCTTCGAAGGCCCTTTCGACCTGCTGCTATTCTTCATTGAGCGGGACGAACTGGATATTTATAACATCCCTATTGCCCGGATCACGGATGATTTCCTGAGCTACATGCACGGAATGGACGAACTAAGCATGGATGTTGCCTCCGAATTTATTGTCGTTGCGGCCACGCTGATGCGCATCAAAGCCAAGATGTTGCTTCCCCGCAAACAAGTGGATGATGAAGGAAATGAGATAGACCCGCGTCGCGAACTGGTGGATCGGCTACTGGAATACAAGCGTTACAAAAGTGTACTGGAGGATTTGCGGCGGCTCGAAGAAGTCCGTGCATTTATGAATCCGCGCGGATATGCTACTGCTGAGATCCGCCAACTTGCAGAACAGGCTTTAGCGGAAGCGGAACTTGAATCTATCAGTCTCTACAAACTCTTGCGCGTATTCGAGCGGCTCGTGACCCGGTTTGATGAGGAACAAAAAACAAAGCGGGTCCATACCGTTTACAATTTTACATATACGATACAGGACCAGCGCGCGTACCTCATGAGCAAATTAAAAAAAGGAGAAAAGCGCGATTTTGAAGCAATTTTCCTTGAGCTTGACAATCGCATTCATGCGGTCGTAACCTTCCTGGCTTTACTTGAACTGCTCAATGCTCAGGAAATCGTGCTTATCCAGGGCGAGGGAATGAATAACTTTTGGCTGACGATTAATTAATGTGGTCAATGTGAATTAATGTGGGGTACCCGCCAGAGACTGGGGATTAGTATGAACAATGAGATCAACTTAAACCACCCGAGCGCAAATCACATTGACCTCATTTGCCACATTAATAAGATTAGTCTCCCCAACCCGGCTCATCCACCTCCACTTTGGGTAGTTGCCGGACAATGCCGAATTCCATTTCTTTTTGACAGGAGCCACACACGCCATAGAGGTTAAGGGAGTGGTGTGAGATCTTGAAATTCAACAATTCACCCACCATATCCTTGATCTGCTGCACGCGAGGATCGCAGAATTCCACCACTTTGCCACAGTGCGCGCAGATGACGTGGTCGTGCTGTTTGTAACCATAAGACTTTTCGTACTGAGCAAGATTGCGGCCAAACTGGTGCTTTTTTACCAGATCGCAGTTCACAAGAAGTTCCAGTGTATTGTAAACCGTCGCCCGGCTCACGCGGTAGCTGCGGTTTTTCATGTGAATATAGAGCGCCTCTGCATCAAAGTGATCGGTTCGCTTGTAGATTTCCTCTAAAATAGCAAAGCGTTCCGGTGTTTTGCGGAAGCCACCTGTCTCCAATTTGGCTGAAAAAATTTTGAGCACCTGCTGGATGAGCTCTTGCTCGTTGCGTTGGAGTGACATGGTTGTGGATAGTTGTGGAAGTCAAAAGTACGAAGATTTAAGTTGAATGTGGTCAATGGGTTGAATGTGGTCAATGTGGCCAATGTGCCGCCAGAAGCCCCTGGGATATTGTTCAAGTTAGGGCTAGTATACCAAAAACAAAAAAAATCACACTAAACAACTGAATATCAATTACTTAAAAAATATTTTAAAAACCAGATAGGACTTTTGCCCCTTCAAAATACTCATACCATCAAACAATTATGAGTATGAAAAAGCAAACAAAAGTTCAGCCCATCGCTTGGTTCAAAGGTTTCCTTTTCGCCATTCTATTGCTCTCCGGAGCAACCGGTTTTACCAACACACAGGACTTCAAACCCCTGAGTTGCATTATCGAAAACCTTCAGCGCACCGGTCCCACACAAGGAGCTGTATACTACTCCTGGAGTGCTGCTTCAGGAGCAAGCGCGTACAAGGTTTATTATGTCCGCTTGTCTGATGGTTACACCAGTCCAATTTATACCACTAGCGCCACTTCCATCTATTTCTCCGGACTCAATGCTGGCAGTTATAAATGCTACTTTGCTCCGGTTTGTGGCAGTGAACCTTTGGAGTATATTGCAGATGAATTGATCATAAATTAAAACTACCGGGCATCCAATGGTTCTAAAAATGGAAATATACTGTGATTAGAGTGATTTTAATCACAGTATATTTCGATGATAAACCACACTTTGGTACGTCTGTATCTTTTCTTTCAGCCAGCCACGCATAAGGATCTGGGCATTGGAGTCAAGCGCTTCGATCAATTCTTTTCTGGAGACTTTGGCTTCCAATAGCATTTTAAATACGATCATAAATGCAATAGTGGCCTCCTTACTTTTAGCTTCCGGATACTGGTGCCGTAATAGAGTAGCTATAAAAAGCTTCAAAATCATTGGTGGCATCCATCCCTAATTCATACATGGCTCTCAGATGGAGGGTTTTGGATCGAATAACATGGCCCAAATCTCTGAATTGAGGCTTTCCGGTCAGTTCTATCACGGCCCTGAAGTCCTTTCGTTCAAAGGCAATATTAGCCTCTGCCATCAACACATTTTCGGCACGGACTTTTTGTGATTAGTGACTAGAACAACAGTTGCCCAAAAAAGACGGAGGGAAATCAGCTGTTCATTTGGTTGAGGCGTGGTGTTCGGAGTTGAATTTATGCCTTGGTCAGGTCAAAACGGAGGACAAATCAAATGAAATTACGGCCATTCCAGCACTTTTAGACA
>CANJPT010000161.1 GCA_947476195.1 Lewinellaceae bacterium
CAAGCCTCACACAACCCCCATCCGCTTCAACTCCCAAAAGCACTTAGCCGTCATCTCAATATCCACGGCCGCATTGTGCGCTTCTGCAAAGGTGGTTTTGAAGAGTTTGTAGTGCAGTTCTTCCAGTTTGGGCCATTTGTAGCCATAAGGTCCGGGTAAGGCACAAAAGTCAGTGGTGCTTTCCATGGTGCAGATCTTTCGTTTCCCGTCCAGGTGATTGGGTTGGTTATTTCGCAGAAACTCCGCGCCCATTATTTTTTCATCAAAACTCATGTTGTGGGCCACCAATATCGAGGATGTTTGTAGGGCCTGATTGAACCCATCCAACACCTCGGACAGCATTTCTCCTTTTGCCAGGGCAATCTCTGTGGTGATGCCATGTATTCTGGCAGCATCCGTGGAGATGGTGAAACCATTTGGACGTACTATTTGGTTGCCGGAGGAAAGCAAGACGCCCCTTGCGTCGTACTGCAACCAGGCCAGTTGGACCAGTCGAGGCCAGTTGGCGGTATCGGTTACGGGGGCTTTCCATTTTAAGGGAAGGCCGGTTGTTTCGGTATCAAAGAAGAGGTACATGATGTTGTAGATTGAATGTTTGCAAAAAAAGGTTCGTTTTACATTCCTGTTTCCTTAAAACAGGTCAATATCTGCAGTCGTATCGTACCTGACCACCTTGGAGGCCTCATAAAATGCCCGGAACAGATCCATGCACTTTTGCAGGTCGGGATTTTCAGATCGGGCTTTGAAAAGATTGGAACTGCCCAGGGTGATCCGTTTCATTTTGGCCCTGGTGATGGCCACATTTAAGCGTTGGGGTTTGAAGAAGAACTCGGCTTTTTCTGCGGCCATCTTCAGATCGCTGGTGGTCAATGAAATGAGTACCACATCGCGTTCTTGTCCCTGAATGCGCTCTACGGTGTCCACAAAGATCTTTTTTACTGTTTTTTCATCCGATATCCGCTGCTCCAAGGCCGCTTTGATCAAGCGAACTTGTGCCCTGAACGGCGCAAGGATACCAATATCTTTGGGTTTTATACCGGACAGTAGTAATTGCTCTACCAGCTCAGCAATCAAATCGGCTTCTTGTGGACTGCGGGTTCCCTGTCCGGTATGTCCCAAATCCACAAATACGGCGGGCTCGTCTGCACGTAGGATGTCTAGGTGGGTCTGAGGCGCTGTAGTATACTGTAGTATTCGCGTGGCAGCGGATGCATCGGGTTTTAAGCGCCCGGCATAGAAATGCTGGCTCGGGAAAGCATTGATGTCCTGGTGCATCCGGTAGGTCGTTTGCAACATGGTACCCGGTGCGTACTGGAACAGGTGTTCAAAGATAGATCGGGCCAGTTCCTTGTCCGTTTGCGTTTCATCAATGATGGGGGGAAGTTGCTGGTGGTCTCCAATAAAGATGCACTTCTTCCCTGCAATCATGGCGGACACGGCCATGGGAACGGTCATTTGAGAAGCTTCGTCAAAGATCAGCACATCAAATGGGAATCCTTTCAGTCGCTTGGTGCTCAATGCAAATGCGGTGGCACCTACGATGACCCCTCGGGAGCTGGAACTATAGCCAGCAGATCCAATGTTACTTTCAGTAGTTTTCACAGTGGCATCATCGTAATTCAGGCCATCCAACTGATGTGATTTCCCCATTTTGACGGTGTGGGGATAGCCGGTTACTTTGTTGATCTTTTGCAGGGCATTGTTAATACCGGTATGGGTAAAGGCAGTCACCAGGACATTTTTTCCTTCTTTGGCCAGTTCAGTTGCCAAATAGGCCAGCACCCAGGTTTTGCCGGTTCCCGGTGGACCTTGGATGAGGTAGTAATTCTCCGCGATCATGGCTTCGGCGAAGGCCGTTTTTTGAGAATCATCCAACATCAGGCCGTTTGCTTGTTGCATTCTTGATACTCGTTCCGATTCTTTGAAACCAGGTAAAATTGTCCCTGATAGGATGCCATCTATTCGGCGGAGGTTTTCCGGTTGCAGTTTTAAGTTTAGAATCGGGTCCTTAAGGATGTGCCGAATATCGGTTTTAGTCCGGTCGATGACCCAGCCGCTGCTGTCCACCAGGTGTTTTGGAATCTTGGCATATCCGGACCACTGATCCGTCAAGACTTCAATTTTCTTGCCTGATTCCTGCGAGATTTCTCCTTTAAACTTGATTCCATGACCGGAAACATCCACCGGCGTTCCCTCTCTGAATTTAGAAATATTGTCCGGGCATTCAAAGATTGCTTTGAGGGCAATCATAGAAGGGCCGTTCTCCGTGCCAACAAAATGAGCACTTAGATTTCCAATGGCTTCCCCTTTAGCAATCCGGTCTTCGAGGGGCAATTTCCAAATTGCATCGGTTTTGGTGTTTTCGGTATCGTATTCGATATCAATGAATTTGGTCAGGCGTGCAATCAGGTTTTCCATAATGGATTGGTTTGTTTTTGAAAAGGATTCCTTAGCGTTTGTTTTGTAGGTCTTATTCAGCAATCGGGGAAACCTTAATGCTAGCAATTGAATCAAGTAGCTTCGTAAATATCGGTGAGGCTCTTAAAATGGATTCACTTCCAAGTAGCACCAGATGATCTTTTGCCCTGGTTAGCATGACATTAAGCTTTCGGTCGACCCCATCTGCATTGATGGATTGGATTGCCCTGAGTTGCAGTGCATTTTTCAGTGCGAAGGATACAATGATTACATCCCGTTCCGAGCCCTGGAAGCGTTCCACCGTGTCGATGGTTACACGTTGATAGGCAGCGGGCAACATTTGTCTGATTTTGGCAATCTGGGCTCTGAAAGGAGTGATAACACCTACAGTAATGGTTGGATCGAAGCGATCGCCGTAGAGTTGATGCACATAGGCAATCAGGTTTGCGACCAACGTGGCTTCTTCTTCATTGACTTTAGGGCTTATTTCACGCCGAGTCGACACAAATGATACGCGTTGCGTGAAGAGGGCATGAAATGGATTGTCCTGGTTTTGCCAGACCAGGGGAGACTCCTGATTGACCTTCCCGGTTCTAAGCATGTTGGCATAGAAGTGTTTGTTGGGAAATTCGGCAATATCTGCGTGCATGCGATAATGGTATTCCAATATCCCATAGCAATCCTGCCAACCACGTGTTTTTGCATTGTAAAGCAACCGAGAAAAAAGGGATTCCCGAAAATTAAACAGGCCAATCTCTTTCAATTCGGGTGCTTCTGCGCGGGTATATTCTTCGCTTTGCAGAACGACAGCCGGAAGTTGATTGTCATCGCCAATCATCAAAAAGCGTTCGAAATGGGGTAGAATACCGACCAGTTGTGGTTCAAGCAACTGAGAGGCTTCGTCAATGACGAGGGTGTGAAATTTCTTGAAATGCAGGAGATCCAGACTGTTGGCGAAAGTGGCCTGCGTAGATACGAATACCCGGGTGTTAGAGACCTTGTCATATAGCTCATTCAGTTTGAGTTTGTTTGACAGGTTTTGCCAGCAATAGGCCTCCTCCCCTCGTCCAAGGCGAATAAAGTCAATATTCAGGTCGCTCAGCTTTTCACAAATCACTTTCACAGCCTGATTGGTGAATGCAATGATCATCACATTAAGTCCTTCGGCAGCCATCTTCCGGACCAATTCACGCAATATGGTACTTGTTTTTCCGGTACCTGGGGGGCCCTGGATCAGGAAATAATCTTTAGCCGACAGTGCCCGCTGGACGATACTCATTTGATTACCGTTCAAATTATTGGATACACTATCCTTCGACGCATGCTCTTCCAAAACCTTAAATTCAGGTTTTTTTAAGCCCAGAATTCGCTCCTGACGGATGGGAGCAGCCTGAAGAAAACGATAGAGCTGATTGAGCATCGTTCGGTAGCCAGATTCACGGAAATCGCGTTCAATGGCCCAAACTTTGTGGCGGTTGAGGTAGGACTTATCGAGTTGTTTGTTCGCCAGGCTTACGACCATCCGATCAGGCGTCATGGAAAGAATGGTACATTTCAGGATCTGTTGTTCCAGCGGCTTAGGATTTTCCGGATCAGGGGTTGGGTAAAGAATGGCCACCTCCCCGTCTCGGAAGTTGGTCACCCCTCGATTAAACAGGTCTGTATTGCTTTGAAGTGTGAGGTGGAAGTCATCGGCAATCTGAATCAGACGAAGATTGGTAAGGGTATTGTAATTGTCTGGATCTGTTTTTTCATTGGCGGTAGCGCGCCAAAGGGCAGAAAAGCCACCGGTATCATCTGGGTTGTTTGGATTGCCAGTTTTAGCGGTTTGCATTTCCGCAAAAACAAATTGAGTAAACCCAAAGAACCAGTCCCGCATCAAAGGAGTGAGGCTTTGTATCGTTTGGTAAAAACTGGCGACCTCCGCTGTTTGGAATTGTGGCGCAGGGCCAAAGGTTTCAGGATTAATTTTATTGAAAACATCGGTATCCCCAGCTGCAAGGCTTAATTCGTTGGCGACAATTCGGTTGCGCAGAAGCAAGAGTTGCTGTTTGCGAAGATGACTGTCTTCGCGTACCGAGCGCAATGGTTTTTCGGAAGGGGTCGCCTTTGCATATAAGATGGCACTCAGGCCGCGCCTGCCGGGGAATGTAGACTCTAACATTAGGCTATAGACCAATGCCTGAGCTTCGTGATTGGGATAGAGCGTGGTTTTATGAAAGCTCCCGGATTTCATTTCTACGATATCCTTGTGCTGCACATCCGATGGATCTTCCAGCAGTACGTCGAGACGTCCCTGAAGGCCAAATTTGTCAGAAATGAACGTAGGTTCAATGACCAACAGTTTATTTCCGAAGGATTCCAGCGCATATCGTATCGTTGGTTCAAGTTGAGCACCGGTTTCATACACTTTTTTGATAGCCTCTCTGCGATATTGACCTTCCTGATGTGCCATACAAAGAATGCCAAAGGAATTGACCCGCATTACCTTTTCAAAACTGGCTAAGTAGTCGTATTTGGGTTCCGTAGCAAGGTCGTCAAGCATTTGCCCGGAGATAATACCCACCATCATTTTGTCCGTGATTGCTCCCTTAGAGAAGCGGTTGAGGAGGTGAATCAAGGGATTATCCCCTTGCATTTGACAACATTCGGCCAGCTCTTTTGCTTCGAGTAAGTAGTCAGGCTCGAACACCAAAAGGGTTTTATCCGTGGCGGAATACTCCCCTTCCCGGTTTGTGTTTGGTCTTACCTCCGTAATGTATAAGTTACAATAAGGCTGGAGGAATTCATGGACGTTACTGAGATCTGAGCCAAATCCGTCTTCCTTTTTGTTGTCCCAGAACTTAATGGTAATCGTGCCCAACTCGTCGGTGTCGCAGACCACACTGCAATGTTTTCGAGTTTGATTTGCATCCGGGACATAGATATCGCGTACGATTGCTCGAAAACTATGCGTTGGTAACCTTTGCTTTGGGAGCTCAAGGACTGCTGCAAAGCCACTTTGATAGGCTTCAAATGATTTTCGGATTAGCTCTGGAATCTCTGTTTGAGAAAAGTGAGCGATGACCGTAGCAAGTGCATACAGACAACGGGCATCGTCGGCAGGACCTGCCGGGAATTTACTCTCATGGACCAGTTTGTTGCCAAAAATGCGCAAATGATGCGCCAGGTCTTTGATGTCGGATTGGGTATTATATTCTGTGGTGATGAAGACAATCCGGCCGTGCAGGCTATCCAGATAGCGTTTTTCATCGCTTGTCAGTTCTCGGAAGAGAGACTCCAGACTGGTGCGATACTTTGGAATACGTTCCTTTTCGGTGAGTCCTTGCGTTCTGAGAATGTTTTCGACATTTTCATACAAAAGAGATGCTTGAGCTTTACTGATGTACTGCATAGTGACTTTTTAGGGCAAAACAACATCAGGCCTGTCCTGAAGGAACAGACGAATCAGAATTTCAATATTCCAAGTATGAAAGAATAAAATAAGGCTTCCTGCTGCTGTTGTTTTACCTGTTTTTCGTTCTTAGCTTATTAGCAAATGTACCTTCGCATTTCCTTAGCTGAAAAGTGGGTATCAAGTGCTAATAGAGCAAAGATGGGGAAAGGAAATGCAGCCTATCTGCACTTTTAAAACTATTTTTAAAAAATATGCCGAGCAACAAACATGCTTCCTTCCGCTACCGCATCCTGAATGAGTGCTTTTCAAATCGTGGCCACCGGAAATGGTCACTGGATGATCTTATTGAAACGGTATCCCAGTGCCTGCAAGAAGATTTTGGCATTAATTTAACGGTTAGTAAGCGTACGATTCAGGGCGATATTAATGTGATGCGCAGTGCAAAGCCACGTGGATTTAGTGCTCCGATTAAATGCCAAATGGGGTTTTACTTCTACAAAGATCCGGATTATACTATTGAAAAAAACGCTCTTGGTCAGGAAGAACAGGATCTGCTCCGGGAAGCAGTTAGTTTGCTTCGGCAATTACCAGGCCTACCCCAATTACCGGCTTTGGAAATGTTATTAAAACGAGTAAATAACAATAGCCCTGTGAATGTAATCTCTCAGGCATGGATTAAGTTTGAAACAAATCCTGCTGTTCATGGACTGGAATGGTTAGGGACGATCTATAAAGCCATCGCAGAACAACAGGTAATACTGCTTGAATATCATCCCTTTACAGCAGACCCTATGGAGATATTATTACATCCGTACCTCTTGAAAGAATGGCACAATCGATGGTATATTTTCGGCAGAAATGATCAGGATAAGCTTTGGAATCTAGCCTTAGATCGAATTGAACATATCTCAATCCAAGAGATGGAAGAGTTTAAATCAAATGATCTGTTTGATCCTGAAACTTGGTTTGATGACATTGTAGGCGTTTCAAAGCAAGAGGGAGCTTCAGTGATTGAAATCCTATTTGAAACATCTTACTTGTCCTCCAGGTATTTGGAAACAAGACCCATTCATCCATCTCAACAGCTTATTCATCAGGAGAATGGCATCTACCGATTTTCCTTAAAGGTTATATTGAATCACGAGGTCGTGAATGAGTTGTTGCGATTTGGGAATGAGATAAAAGTGATTGGGCCTGCTGAAGTGGTGGAAATATTGCAAGTACGCTCGGGTAGGTCTTAGCGCTTGTTCGGGAATTGGTTTTGAGCCGAGAGCGAGCCAATTTTATTTCAGGCAAGGCAAAATTTCCAGTCGTATGCGGGTGATCCGGAATAAATGACTTCGAAAGTAATTTTGACCATACTACTGGACATTTTCTAAAATCGAGACCTATAAGGTTTACAAAAACCTTATAGGTCTGGGGGTAAAACAAAAATGTCCAGTAGTATGAATTTTGACCCAATCCAACAATTGCAGGACAAAATTTGTTCATATAGAAAAGGTTTAATTATTTAAGCGAAAATACGGTGCTGAACGACTGAATCATGGAATAATTTGAGGTCGTATTAAAAGTAGTTCTTTGACAGTCAGTGGTTTATCAATAATATTTTGGGCCATTGCCGGAGTTCGATGCTGATATTTTTGTTTAAAAAGAG
>CANJPT010000162.1 GCA_947476195.1 Lewinellaceae bacterium
TCTTGGCGCAGGCCCGAATGGGGGAAAAGGCTTCTTCGACCCGCCACAGGGCAGTTATATCGGAGACATTCAACTGGGCACCTTCCAGATTGTGGACACTCCAGATGCCGCAATGCTTAAAACCTGGACCCAGCAAGTAATTGATAATACTTTCCGGAAGGTCGTAGTGACCGATGACGGTAAAAATCCATTGCCCCCGGCACATGGATTGCGTCCTTCGCCAATCAAGCATATCTTTTACATCACGAAAGAAAACCGCACGTTCGACGAGATGCTGGGTCAGTTGCCCGGTGCTGTCCGGGATGAAAGCCTGGCTCGTTTCGGAGTAGGGGTCAATATTGCCCCCGAAAAAGGTAAAAAAGACACGCTGCGCAATGTCAGGGTATCGCCTAATCACCTGAATATCGCCCAAAAATGGGCGTTTTCAGACAATTTTTACTGCGATTCAGACGCCTCAATCCATGGGCATCACTGGATGATTGGTCATATCCCCAATGAATATGTAGAAGCCAACTCTGCCGCAGATGGCCGCTTTGATCCAGCCTCGAAGGCTCCAGGGCGGCGTTTTCCAAAAGCAACCGGTGCAGTAGATCCGGAAGACTACAATGAGGTTGGTGGATTGTGGGAAAATCTGGCCAGAAACGGAATCGATTTTTTCAATTTTGGAGAAGCCAACGAATATGCTGGCGTTCAGGAAGAATGGAATGACACCGAATTTGGCGCTTCGCAATCGGTCGTTTTTCCATTGCCTAAGTCTGTCTACAATCAAACCAGTCGAACCTATGCCGGGTTCAATACCAATATCCCGGATCAATTTCGGATGGATCAGTTTGAACAGGAATTTACACAGCGCTGGCTTCAGGGTAAGGACACCATGCCGGCCTTGATAGCGCTTCAATTACCCAATGATCATACGTCCAGCCCCAGGCCTGAAGACGGATATCCATACCGGCATTCATTTGTGGCCGACAACGACATGGCCCTGGGTCGCATGCTGCATTTCCTGAGTCGTACGCCGTATTGGGAAAGCACCTTGGTTATCATTACAGAAGACGATCCGCAAGGCGGTGTGGATCACGTGGATGCCCACCGTTCTGTACTTATGATGGCCGGGCCGTATGTGAAACACGGTTATATATCGCATCGGCATGCCAATTTTGGTTCCTTGCTGCGCGTGATCTATACCGTGCTGGATTTGCCCTTGGTGAATCAATACGACCAGACAGCATCCTTATTGGATGATTTTTTTACTCCGGTTCCGGATTTCACCCCCTTTACGGCTGAAGAAGCCGATATACGGGTGTATGATGCAAAAAAATCACTACAGAAGTACGGCAAAAACTTCGATTGGCGCAAGATTCAACAAGGGCCGCGATTAGATGATGAAGGAGAGCAACGGAAGGATCATTACCAGCAAAAGCAATGAATAACTTCAATACACCTATTTAGTTACCCTCTCCCTGCAACTTCACCGCATTATCCGCAATTGTCAAAGCCTCAATAATCGGCTCAATATCTCCTTCTACAACCTTATCCAGATTGAAATTTTTATTGTCTCCTTCCAAACGGTGGTCGGTCACACGGTTTTGTGGCCAATTGTAGGTGCGAATCTTTTCAGAGCGATCTCCGGATCCAACGAGACTTTTGCGGGCAGAGGCGAAGGCCGAAAACTCGCGCTGGATCTGAGCTTCGCGGATCTGCTGCACCAGACGGCCCATGGCGATGTCACGGTTTTTATGCTGAGAACGGCTCTCGGTACTTTCAGCCACCACACCGGTGGGGATGTGGGTGAAACGCACGCCTGATTCCGTCTTGTTCACGTGCTGACCACCTGCACCGGAAGCACGGAAAGTATCCGTCCGGATGTCTTCTTTCCGGATATTGATATCTTCAGGCTCCATTTTGGGAAGCACAACCACGGTAGCGGCGGAAGTATGTACACGGCCTTTGGCCTCGGTTTCGGGAACGCGTTGTACGCGGTGTGCGCCAGACTCAAATTTGAGTTTGCCGTACACATTTTCACCGGAGACTTCAAGCACGAGCTTGCCGTAGCCACCAGAAGTACCAGGGGTCTCATCTACCAATTCAACTTCCCATCCCCGATCAGAAAAATAGCGGGAATACATTCGGTAAAGGTCACCAGCAAAAATTGCAGCCTCGTCGCCACCAGTGCCCGAGCGGATCTCAAAGATCACATCTTTTTCATCCTCAGGGTCTTTGGGGGTAAGCAGAACGATGAGTTGTTCTTCCAGGGCATCGCGTTCGGGCTCCAGGGATGTAATTTCCTCTCGGGCCATTTCGCGCATTTCCGGGTCTGTTTCACCTGCCAGCATAGCTTTTGCACTGGCAATATGAACCAGGACTTTTTCGTATTGCTCAGCGGCCTGTACGATAGGCTGGAGTTTTTTGTACTCCTTGTTCACCTTCTTTGACTTCTCAGAGTCGGCTACCGTGGCAGGGTCGCCGAGTTGCTCTTCGAGGTGGGTATATTTTTCGCGTATTGCCTGTAGTTTGTCTAGCATGTACTGTTTTTCTTTTTAACTACATAGCGCACATCGTACCCATAGCTTCTTAGAGAAAAACTATGTGTAGGATGTGCGCTATGTGGTAAATTATTGATCAAAAATCCCCCACGCTAACCCCGTCGAAATAACCAAGTTTCCACAAGATCAAAATAGCCACCCCCACTATAATGCGGTACCAGCCAAACCACTTGAATCCATGCTTGGTAAGAAACTGTATAAAATATCGGATCGCAACCATGGCGACCAAAAAAGCCACCAGATTGCCCACGCCGAGCAGCAGCAGATCGTTGCTGCTGAATGACCCGCCATCGTCTTTGACAAAATCCCAAAGCGATTTGCAGGTAGCAGCGAACATTGTAGGTACGGCGAGGAAGAATGAAAATTCTGCTGCCGTAGTGGGTGAAAGCCCATTGGCCAGTCCCCCGAAAATAGTGGCCGCAGACCGGCTTACCCCGGGTACCATAGAGATCACTTGAAAAAAGCCAATGCGTAAAGCCCTTGGTAAGGTCACATCCGCTTCTACTGAAGTGGTACGCAGGCTTTGCCGTTTGAAATAATCATTTAACAGGAGAAATATCACCCCACCAACGATAAGCGCCAGCGCAACCACTACAATATTTTCAAGCAGATGGTCGATCTGTTTTTTGAACAAAAGCCCAAAAAAAACGGCAGGCAAAAACGCCACGAATAATTTGACATAGAAGCCGATGCTTTGAAAAAAGCGCCGCCAATACAATACCACTACAGACAGAATGGCACCGAATTGAATGGCCACGGTGAAAACCTTGACGAAAGGCTCAGAGGCAATTCCCATCACAGATGAGCCAATAATCATGTGCCCGGTGGATGACACCGGTAAAAATTCCGTCAGGCCTTCTATGAAGGCAAGAACGATAGCTTCCAGCAGGGTCATGCTTCAGTTTCGTTGGAATTATCAGATGGGACAGGTGTCTTTTTAAAAATCCCCACAGCTACGGTCACAAAGCCCGCGACCATAAGAATCGGCGCAAGGGTAATACGCGTAAAACTGTAAATACGCTCCGGCTCCCATTGGTTCGGATCTGGCATTGCTCCACCCGACATGGTGGCCAGGCCGACCAATACGAGTGCCAGGCCGATGCCCATGATGATAAAGTTCTCACGACCAAAGATCAATTCGTTACTGCCAGCAGAAAAAAGGCTTTCTTTTTTCTCAGATGCACGACGTACTGGGGCCGGGGCTGTTTTTCTGGCCTGTGTTTGTGGTTGTGGGGTGGGGCGTTGTTGTTGCTTTGCCATTTTATATTAATGTGGTCAATGTGAATTAATTAAATTGACGATCCGTTTTCAGGAACCATAAAATGATTGACGAATATGTAATTGATGACGTAAGATTAAATTTTTGAAGTATGATTTCTCCAAATAGAACCCATAGTGGTGCATATTAGCCATGTATGGCACATCATCCATCTGAAATCAGCCTTCAAAATCATCAATCGTACGTCATCAATCGTATATCGTAAATCAAAAGCCTGCTTGTTTCCTAAAAACGGATTGGCATTTTAATCAATAAAGGTCATCCAATCTCATCCTCAAAAACTTACGCACTACCCACCAGGTGCTAAGGCCAGAGATCAGAACCCCCAAAAGCGCAATTCCAGCGAATACGAGCACGATTGCGTTCATGTTTTGCAATTGCTCAAGATCCGGCATTATTTGTTGAAGCCACCACAACGACACAGCAAGCGAGACAATCGCGATAGCGGCACTCCAAAGTCCGTTCACGATTCCCTTTCGGATGTAAGGGCGACTAATAAATTCCCAGGATGCACCCACGAGTTCCTGATTTTTTATGATAAAACGGTTGGAATATAAAGCCAGCCGAATGGTGTTGTGTATGAGCGCGATGGCTGCAAAGATGAGAAAAAACCCCAGTGCAAGGGTGATCATACCCAGGCTTCGGATATTGTCGCCGACATTACTTGTATTCGCAGCTTCAAAATAAAGTGCACTGACCAATGTATCCTTTTTGAGTGCTTCTCGCCAATCGGTGAGTCGTTGGTCGTCGAGGTATTCCGCTTTTACGTTGAAGCGTACTACATCGCGCATCAAGTCGGGCATATCTTCAATCATACTCTCCTCGCCAAGATCCTTTCGCATTGTGGCAGCGGCTTGTTCCCTGGTAATAAACGTGACGCTCTCTTTTTTTACGAAGGGTTGTTGGCGCACCCTGGCCACGATCCGGGCAATATCTGATTCTGCCAGGCCAGGCTTGAGCTCCAGCCAAAGGTCTACTTTTTCTTTAAAAATGGTCACTAATTTTTGCCCCTGCATGGCCATAATCGCAAAAAATCCCAATACAAACAACACCAGTGCGACACTGGCAATGGCGTATAGATAATTAGGTCGGGTGCGTGACATAGTCGTAGTAAAAATTCAGATGGGCAAAAGAGCGCGCGAAGATAAGGAGGTTGTGGCGTTTCTGTATAGCTTCCTTTTTTTGCCAAAACTTGCAGAATACAACTTCCTGCTTTTCAAATCTTGCACTTGGCCTACCTTTGGTTTCAGCTTTTCCGCTTTTTAATGGAGAAGGGTCAAAAATAACAGGTTATATCATGAACTTTCATCTACTGCGAACGCTCTCTTTCATCGTATTTTCCCTTTATTCAATTTCAGCTACAAGCCAATGCCTTTACACGCTCGAGCTGTTCGACAGCTACGGTGATGGCTGGAATGGAGGCAAAATAACCATTAACAGCGGGGGTAATATAGCATCCTTTACACTGGATAACCTAAACGACGATGGTATTGATAGTGTACTGACCTTCATTATAGCAGATGGCCAGCCTCTCCTTATTTCTTATTCTACGGGGAGTTTCCCATGGGAGGTTTCTTTCAATATTTATGACAATACCGGCGCACTCTTTCTGGCCGGTGTTGCTCCAATCAACGGCACGCTTTACACAGGGATTGGGGATTGTGTTACCTGTGGCGAGCCCAATAATTTAGTAGTGGAAAACGTATGGGACAACCGCGCTAAACTGCGTTGGAAACCCAATACCAGTGGCATAAATACTCCGGTCAATTGGCGGGTCATATACGGCATACAAGGCTTTGTGCCTGGCACCGGTACAGATGACACCCTGCTTGTAACATCTCCTAAAATAACCATCCCCGGACTTCAGAAAAAGACCTGGTATGACGCCTACGTGGAACAATACTGTGGCTTAACGGGCGGATATTCCAACCTTGTCGGGCCTATTTCTTTTGAAACATATTGGACCAATGACGTGGGCATTGCAGGGGTCATAGCGCCAGTCAGTGGCTGTGATCTTGGTCTTGATTCTGTAAAAATAATCCTGGCAAATTACGGTTCAGCGCCCCAGTCGCTCGTGACCTTCCGTTATTCCGTGAATGGCCAGGATGCCCCAGTAATACCCCCTGCCGATGGGTTTTTCACCGGCATTTTGGGCAAAGACAGCAGTACGATCATTGCTTTCGAAACGCTGAGCAATTTTGCAGCGTCAGGCGAATACCGCATTGATGTTTTTACGGAGCTGAGCGGCGACGAAGATATCCTGAATGACACTTTCACCTATTTCATTACCAATCGGTTGCAGCCGGACTATGTGCAGCAATTTGAGGTATGGGACGGAGGTTGGACACCAGGGGGGCAAAACTCCTCCTGGGAATTTGGAACCCCAAATAAAACCGCTATCCCAGCGGCAGCAAGCGGCCAAAATGCCTGGGTAACCAGCCTGACTGGAAATTACAATTCCTCCGAATTATCTTACCTCGAATCTCCTTGTTTTGATTTTTCAGCGCTCACAGCGGATCCGGCCATCGAATGCTCCATCATTCGCAATCTGGTAGAAGATTACGATGGAACTTGGCTCGAAATGTCTGTTGACGGCGGCCAAAACTGGGAAAAAATTGGCGGAATTGGAGAAGGAAAGAACTGGTATACTACCAATAATCAATTCTATAGCGTGGGAGAAGCATGGTCTGCCACCAGCGATGGCTGGATCACAGCACGGCATGCGCTGACCAATGCAGCCGGTGAAAGTGAGGTTCACCTACGCTTTGTGATGTCTTCGGCACCGTTTTTCCAAGGTGGCGGTTTTGGCGTCGATGATGTGCATATTTTAAAGTCTTTCCAGAAGGACCTCGCAGGTTTAAGCATCAACACACTCGGAGAAGTGGAAGAGTGTGGCCTTGCGAACGACCAGATCCTTTTCACTTTTGCCAACTTCGGTAGTCAAACCCAGTCAGGCATTAAAGTAGGATATAGTATTAATGGGGGCACACCCGTGGTACAAAACAGTGCAGGTAGTCTTGCAACCGATAAAAACCGAACCCAAACTTTTAGTGTGCCTTTTGATAGCCAGGACCAGGCCTTTGAGATTAAATGCTGGACCATCCTCCCAGGCGATCAGGCGGCCAGTAATGACACCATTACTTACCACATTAATCACGTGGCCAAACCAGTGCCATTCCAGGAAAATTTCGAAGCCTATACCTTGCCTCCTGCGGATTGGACCTATTCCCCTTCGTTTGGTTTTTTAGTGACAGACCAACACAACAATATTTCCAAAGTACTAGCCTATAATCTTTACAGCGGAAATTCCGAATTTACAGCTGATATGCCCAGATTGGGTACCATCAATCAGGGTGATTCGCTGCGATTTACCTACCGGATCACAAACTATGCCTCACAAGGCCAAACGCCTACCATTTTACAAGGTGGTAGTAAAATAGAAGTCCAGGTTTCGAACGATTGTGGAATGACCTATCAAACCATTTATACCATTAG
The DNA here is from genome assembly GCA_947476195.1 of Lewinellaceae bacterium. Lineage (GTDB taxonomy): Bacteria > Bacteroidota > Bacteroidia > Chitinophagales > Saprospiraceae > M3007. The sequence goes on from CANJPT010000162.1 coordinate 7,318, forward strand.
TGCCTTCACCCACAGTCCAACAGTGCTGATGCGGGAACGAAAACTCAGTCTGGATGCCTTTGCAGGGCAGTCCATTAAGATCAGATTCCA
>CANJPT010000163.1 GCA_947476195.1 Lewinellaceae bacterium
GGTAGCGCACCTGCTTTGGGAGCAGGGGGTCCCAGGTTCGAATCCTGGTATCCCGACATTCATTATCAAGGGGTTACGTTGAGAAACGTGACCCCTTATTTTTTTGGTTTACAGCATGGTTTACATTGCTGCCGTTTTTCCCTGACAATTACCGAAATGCTTAAGGGTTGGCGGGTCCTTCAAACAACTCCCTCAGGTGGTTCGGAATGCCTGGCCGAATACTTTCAGGCATTCAGCGATGGCGACCGGCAACGTATTGTCATTGACAGCTGTATTGATATCCAAGCGCCGTCTGAATGCTTCAGGTGATATACCTGTGATTCCGTCAATCATGATTCCAATGCTGCAAGATAATGAAAGAATCAGGTTTTCTTTTGGCGGCGGTTTTCGAGGTGGGCAGCCGCTTCCGCTTCGATTTCAGTCAGTGTCTTTCGCTTCCCTTGACGAATCCAATCTATAATTTCATCCTCGAAAAAATACAATTTCTTGCCCTGCTTGGCATGGGGGATTTTTTTGGCACCAACCAGACTATAGATGGTGGGTTTGGCAAGATTAGACAACTCGCTCACCCGGTCAATATTTATCGGAAGCCGACTGGCGTCGACTTTGGGCTGGGAAAGACTGGCCTGGAGTTCAAGCAAAATGCTTTCTATCGAAGTGAGTCTTTGGTCAAGTTCTGAAAATGGGTTTTGCATACGCCAACTCTTTTTTATGATCGTTGGCACAAAGGTTTTAATGAAAAAGAGGCATGGGTGCACCCTTGAGTACACCCAAATTTCATCCCATATCCCTTTTTATTTGCTCGACAACGTCACGGAGCCCCAACCTTTCAAAATGCCCCTTGACAAACAATAAATCCTTCTCCCTTTGCTTGAGGTCTTGTTTATTGTCCAAAGGTCTTATGAACTTCTTATGGATTTCAGATGAGCTTTTTCCGGTGAGAAATTCGGTAAAGGATTCCAATCCTGATTTATCAACCCTACCCCATATTCCAAGGTGTTCAGCAAGATAGTACATTGCCAAAACCTGTCGGGTTGTTGTATGCTCAGGATTCTTCACCGGCTTCTCATCATTGGGACTTTCACTACCGGCCAATTTTTCGCAGTCCTGGTAATGGCAAATGGCATGTTCAACTTTATTCAGAGCATGCTCATAAATCAAAATCCCCTTATCAGGTGAGTGATAATATGGGTTACCGCAACAAGTTGGGGCCATCACAAAATGCGGATTTTCTTTATAAAATCTCAGTTCATCCAAGGCGCATTTAAAACAATGCCGACAATCATAGAGGAAGGAAAGCCTGTTATCATTGGAATGAGCGTTGTCCAACCGGTATCTGATATATTCATTCGCGAGTTCAGCACTTTCGTTGAGTAAGTCACATACCCAAACATCAGGATCATCAAAGTTTAGCGTGCTGACCGAAGGCTTTTCATTGCGAAAAAGGTTCCTAACAAAACCTTCTGTAGTATTCATCATCTCTCTCTACTCCCTTTTATTTACATAACAAAGGTAGCATAAAACCATAGGAAAACATCAACAATAACGACAAAATGATAAGCCGTACAATTGGATAATCACCTTCCTGTATTTGCATAACCGGTTTAATTCTTGATGTATAGTAATTTTGCCTTGAAAACCTTGCTCTGATAGTCTCACCAATGAAATCATCCCTGCCCTGTTATAAAAAGGACGCCCGAACAACAAGCCAGCCAACAAATATGCTATGAATCAGTTATGCTCAAAGCGGCATCAACCCTTGCCGAACAACAAGCCAGCCAACAAATATGCTCTACGATATGGACATCTGCATAGAGTACCTCCAAACCAAAACCGTGCATCGAGGTGACTTATCAAACATTGGGAGCTTGAAGCGACACAAGACGCAAAGAATTTTTGAAATATTTGGGCATCGAAGGTGACGAAAATTGACGCTTGGTACGAACCCAAAATAGCCGATTCCAGATTGACCGTCCGGGGCTATTTCAGTCCTAAACGGGCTTTCAAATCTTTATCCAATACTTTATTTTGGTTATCTTTAACTACGAATAGATATTTCACTGCAATATGCGAATTTGCATAATTTTCTCTTAGCTTTTCTTGCTTGTTCGAAACCTGCACTATTAGATTTGCATCGTGATTCGGCGCGAAGGGCTATTAGTTTACAGACGACACGTCCGCTCCGAATAAATTGATCCACCCAATTTGATTAGAACACATGACCGATTATTTTGCCAAGCTCGGCTTCGAGAGATTTATGAATAAGGTAGCCGATAAAGTTATTGAACGGGGTGCAGACAACATTGCTGAATCTGTAGTAGAAAGATCAAACCGATACTATCGCATAACACCTTTGCTGCGTCAAAACCGATACCTAATCAGATCCTTACCTGTAAGGAAGCGGCCACAGTGTTTCGTATATCTGAACCGACTCTGCGAAAAATGTATAGGGCAGGCGACATAAAGTCATATGGTAAAGGCACCAGGCGAATGCGTTTCAGAAGTACCCAGGTGCATTCCGAGTAAAGAAAGGAGCTGCCTCAGTAAAATCCACTCTTTTTCCCGAAGCTGAACTGTGTTGACTGCAACGAGCAGCTCGATATGCCATTCGCATCGCTTCATTTCTATTGGGCTATAATTTTCCATCAACATTTTACATCCGTAACCACCGTAGTCAAACATCGCTATGGCATTACATTAACAAAACAAAACATGAGTGTCAAGAAAAAAAAGAAGCAGACCGTATTACATACTCGTGTCCTCGAAGTTCTCAATGCAATTCCAGTAAAATCAAAAGCACAGCGGGACAAAATGATCCATTTACTACACAGACTGTACATCTCATCTAAAGTTGCAGGAAAGTACTCCAATGTGCCGTCAACTTATTGGCAAAAGGCAATAGCTGAACACTACGAGCGCACATTGACCCCAATGAAAGATTTTGAACTGATTCAATCAACAAACAGTTACTCAAACTTCGAAGGCAACAAGTTTTGCAAATCTTATCGCATCAATCCAAAATACTTGAACGATGAAGTAACTGTCGTTGAATTCGAGGTTACTAAAAAACACGGCAAAACCAAAAAGAAGACCATCCCTGTAGTAGTTAAGCATACCAAGCGAATGTTGCGATTGATAAAACTCGATGTTAGGGCTGCTAAAACTGAACTGAATAGATACCTCAATGAAGACCGGTTCAAAGAGAAGCTACGGGTTGATCATGAAATCCCAGACTCCTGGTACGTAGAAACCGATACCACTGGGCTACCTTATTTCTTCGGCAAAAGAATCTGTCATATGGCCGGGATTGTAAGGGAAATAGCAAACGAAAGAGGCTATTCCTTGATTAAGGACAAAAAGGAATATTTTATTGACAAACCTGAACATTATTACGAACTAAAGAAATTCCATATAAGGCAAAGCTATAACTATTGCATAGCAATGTTCCAGAACAGATCAGTTTATGCCAAAAGGAATAAGACAAACCATCGGCTCGATTCAAATCTGACTTCATTTCCGTCACTTCTTTTACCTCACTTATCACTTGGTGGAGAAACGCTTATTTCGATTGATCTATCCAATTCACAATTTTCCATCCTTGCTGATCTAATAATGAAAGGTCACTTCCAAAAAGAATTACATCAAATCAGCAATTCAGTGAAGTCCTTTACTCAAGTATATCCGTTCATGAATGAATCTAATTCATCAAATTCTTTTACAGGACATTTCATTCAATACATAAATGACACGCTCACACACCAACCAGTCGCTGCATTTATGTCCGCCAATTCTGCTATGGTCGCACAGCCAAAAACCAAATATGGTGCTTTTTTGGACAGTTTAGGTGGTTTTCCAGCCGATTTACTGCACTTTATAGAACTTGCAAAAAGTGGCAAAATTTATGGATACATAAAGGAAAAACTGAATCTTAAAAACGTCGCAGATGCAAAGCAATTTGCGTTTGAGATGTTCTTTGCTAAATATAAATATCAAGGGCCAGGGAAGCTACAGTTAAAGAAAATTTTCCCTACGTTGATAAGCATCATTGACGCATACAAAAAGAATAACGGAGACAATGAATTCGCCATACTGCTTCAGAAACGGGAGAGCTATATATTTATTGACCGGATATTGCACCACCTGGCGAACAAAGGATATAAGGTACTTTCGAAACATGACAGTATTCTTTGTGTTGCCTCCAAATTGAAAGATGTCGAGATGGAGGTAAGGACGATTCTTGACGAAGAGCTTGGCGACTACAGGCTGAAGATCACAGATGCGAATGGTATACCAATAACTTCATCGGATAAAATCGCAGCGGAAAATCCATCAGTCGGGATACCGGCTTCTTTGTATATCAGCATGCAAGCCGACAACAGTTATTATAAGTTCGACCAAGGATTATACCTTTGGTTAGACGATCTTCAAGGCAGAAGTTTTAAGGCTTCCCATTAGGCTTCTCATTTTCCGGAAGGCTCCCTATATTTGCTAATCGAAAATGCCTTACCTTCATGAGTACCTTTGCGACACCACATCCTAACACTGATGTAAAACGATCCCTGGCCGGTCGATACCTGTTACTGTTACCCTTAGTCCTTGGATTGACTTGCACCGCTTTCTATTATTACAAAGCTCAGCCGAATGATGATGAAATCGGTCGCGTACGAATGGACAAAAGTAACGGTCGCAATGAGCCGCATGTAAACCAGAAGGCCAGGGATAAAGCACAACAGGAGTACGAAAAGATCCGTGACGAATTTCAAAACTGGAACCGGAAACCGAACAAAACGCCGGACGACAAGAAATTCATCGAGAAACTCCGGAAACAACTTGAGCGTTTTCGGAAGAAGAAAGATTTCAATGGCGAAAACCACTCTCAAAAACACAAGGGCAACTGATATGAAAACCTACACTTTTATCACAGACTACCAGGGAGGTACTTATATCAGCCAGCAAACCGCAGACGGCTTACATGGTGCTTGCCAGCATTGGAGAGATCACATCGTATCAGGCCGCTACATTCAAAACCTGGATTTGCATCAATTTGCCGAAGCCTTTGATGCTGACATTAATGAGTTGCCGCCAGTAGGTATAGATGATGTTATGAATGTTTGGTTGTTCCAATTGTTCATAGCAGACCATATGTTAAGCGTACACATTGTACTGACTGATTTATCCACGACCAGCATGTCAGAAGAATAGCATCTGTGCTGACGAATCCGGTCATTGCTTCCATACCTGCTCCTACAATCTAATTTTTTTTACGGGGCTATTAACCCCGGCACACTTGGCATTTGGCACCCTGGCAAACTTGACATGCCAAGAACCATTGTCTTTAACGCCATTCCTTCTCCCAATTTTCTCCAAAATCGATGTCTACCTTCGTGCTATGAAGATTTTACTCATCGAAGATGAACCTACCCTTGCATCCTCAATTCAGGAATTTCTATGTGCTGAAGGTTATTTGGTAGAATATGCCGCCAACTTTCCTACTGCGGAAGAGAAGGTGGCGCTATATGAATATGATTGCCTCGTCGTAGATATTAACCTACCTGGTGGAGGCACTGGACTTGATGTCCTGCGTGAGATTAAAAAACAACATCCTACAACCGGAGTCATCATAATCAGTGCAAAAAACTCACTTGATGACAAAATCGTTGGGCTTGATCTTGGTGCTGACGACTACCTAACGAAACCTTTTCACTTGGCAGAACTGAATGCACGTATTAATGCTATTTTGAGGAGAAGGCAGTTTGAAGGTGATTCGGACATTGTTTTTGCTGAAATAAGAATAAAGCATGCAGAAAGACAAGTTTTTGTGAATGATACTCCGATTGAACTCACCAGAAAAGAATACGACCTACTACTGTTTTTCTTAGCCAATAAAAACCGTGTCCTAACCCGAGAGAGCATCGCCGAACACCTTTGGGGCGATGACGCTGATCAGATGGACAGTTTCGACTTCATTTATTCCCATATCAAAAACCTACGGAAAAAACTCACCGACAACGGCGCTGAAGATCACCTAAAAGCGGTGTACGGAGTGGGGTACAAATTCATGGCGGGCAGATGAAACTATTAGAACAAACCAATCGCCGCTACCTGCTCATTTCTTTGGTTGCACTGGTAATCAGTAGTGGAGCATTATTCTTAGGTGTCCGTAGCCTGTTCAACCATTTTTCTGACGAGCGCCTGACCCAATTGGAGGAGGAAATAGTGGCTTATGTCAAAGTCCATGACACATTGCCTGTGTTTTTTCAAAGCACCAGTGCAAGGCTCGTTTCGCAGCAGTCTGAGATTCCTCAACATCCGGGCTTTGGCGATACACTGCTTTTCAATGAAATCGAGCAAGAAGAAGAGCCCTATCGTCGTCTACGTTTTGGATTGAGAATGCAAGGAATTTCATACCAGGTAGATATTATGCAATCAGCCGTAGAGACGGAAGATATTGCAGAAATGGTATTGTTGTTAAATCTCGCACTTATGGTGGCAATGTTTGCCGCGCTGTTCTGGGCGCAAAAGCGGATGTCGGAGCGGCTGTGGCAGCCCTTTAATGATACACTTGAGCGCCTGCGCACCTTTCGACTTGCGCAACCAGAACCACTTATACTTACAGAGACTGAAACCGACGAATTTGCCGAATTGAATACTGCACTTGAGCATCTCACGGAGAAAACCAGACAAGACTATCACTTGCTGAAACGATTTACTGAAAACGCAAGCCATGAAATACAGACCCCTTTAGCGGTCATTCGTGTCAAACTCGAAACGCTGATCCAAACTGAAGGATTGAGTGACGTGCAACTTGGCCATTTACATAGCACGCAACGCGCTGCCGCTCGTCTTTCTCGCTTGCAACAAAACCTGCTTTTGTTGGTAAAAATCGAGAACGAACAGTTTCAGGCACAGGAGCAAGTGGATTTTAAACAGCTTTTGGAAAACAAGCTTGATCTGCTCGAAGATTTTATATATGCCAAAAAACTGCGTGTAAGCACGAAAATGCAACCTACTCATCTCAAATTAAATCCGTTTTTGGCTGAAACTTTGGTAGGTAACCTCATAAGCAATGCTGTAAAGCACAACTTGCCGGAGGGTGGTTGGCTGCAAGTGCAACTCAATGACAAACAATTAATTATCACCAATGCCGGTCTTGCACCCGACTGCCCGGCAGCTGAACTTGTCGAGCGTTTTCGCCGAAGTGACCATCTGGCCGAGGGGTTGGGACTTGGACTGGCGATTGTCCAAGAAATTTGCGATCAGTATGGCTGGATATTGGAGATAGGGTTTGAAA
>CANJPT010000164.1 GCA_947476195.1 Lewinellaceae bacterium
ATATCCACTGCCGCTTCATTGCTGAGTGCGATGAGTTCGAAGGAAATATGGCTTTCCTTCATTACCACCTGGACCTGAGCAGTCAACCCTTCTTTAAACTGCAATAGGATCCGTGTTTCCTTGGGCAGATAGATCGCCTTTCGGGGCAACAAGGTACTATCATCAACGATCAGCGCAAGAATCGGGGAGGGGTAGCGTTCCAGCGCATAATCTGTTCCGTTTCGTTTGTCTACGAGCTGCGTGATCCGTCCCATTGGATTAACACTGATCAAAAAGTGTTGGTTTTCAAGGGAAAAGGGTTCGAATGGTTTGAAACCTGTGGATATTAAGCATGCAAGCATGCATGGGATAAGGATTTTGATAAAAGAGGTCAGGATTTTCATGATCGAAAAACTGCTTAGCTGGCGGAAGGTTAATTTGGCTCAAACATAGCGATTTCGTCAACAAATTGCCTTTTTAGGGAGGACTGACTTTTTTTATACTTTTGTGCGTGATTTGTTTTGGCAAAGCTTCTTTTAGTCTTGACTAAAAACATTGGCCCGCATATTATAAATGAAATCAACCACAAAAATAACTACCCAATTCCATTGCTCCCTGGAAAGAGCCTTTAAAACGCCCATGCTCTGTGACGTTTCCAAGGTCCATACCGGATTTGGGATCATGCCAAAGGTCACCCACTGTACGGAGGATGAACATTGGGGAAAGCCAGGGTATAGTAAAAAAGTGTTCGTTGCCAAATCACTGACACAAAAAGGGGGCTGGGCGTCAGTTGACAAAGTAATCGAACGCGTAGAAAACCAATACTGGAAAATTGAGGTGAGTGATTTCAAGTCCTGGATGCTGGGATTTTCAAAATTTGTTGGCGAATGGAAGACAACAGAAATTGAAAAGAATAAGATTTTAATAGAATACACTTACACGTTACATTCGGACATTGCTTTGTTTTATCCTATCAATTGGCTTTTTACAAAGACCTTTTGGAAAATTTACATGGAAAGGGTATTAGAAAATGTGCGGCGCTTGGCTGAAAATAATGCGCCGTATGCATATGATTGAAAAGCTGCCAAAATCTCTACCTTCGCAAAAAATTAAACTTTACAATGGCTGCGACAAAAATTACGGTAAACTCTAACGGCTCTCTCAAGGTAGAGGGCGATTTTGAAATTGTAGACGCTCAGGGCAATGTGTACGGGCTTCAGGGTCGGACGGCGCTTGGATTGTGCCGCTGTGGATTGTCTAAAAACAAGCCTTTTTGCGATGGGGCACACAATGGGCATCTGGATCACCAGGCAGTCGCTTTTGATTTGCCTCCCAAAAAGGTTTGATCTGGAAAGTGTTTTTCTGCACAAAAAAAGCCAATAAAGATATACTTTTTATACATACATTTGTGCAAAAAGTATATCTTTATGTACAAAAGAAAAATATTTCCAACCTTAGAAGCGCATCTTTCATCGCAGGAAGTGACCGTGATTACTGGAATGCGCCGGGTCGGAAAGTCAACCACCTTGCGGCATCTGCTGGAAATTTCGCCCTTGTCAAACAAATTGTACCTTGACCTGGAGCGCCCGGACCACCGATTTGTTTTTCAGCAAAAACTATTTGGTGATGTCCAGCGGGAGCTGGAACAATTGGGACTTCAGTTCGACCAGCCGGGTATCCTGGCATTGGATGAGATCCAGTTGGTCCCCGAAATTACAAACTTTATTAAGTACTATCACGACCATTTTCCCCTCAAGTTCATCGTCACAGGGTCTAGCTCATTTTACCTGCGCAATCGTTTTTCAGAGAGCCTTGCAGGGCGGAAGCGTATCTTTGAGATGTACCCACTTGATTTTTACGAATTCCTTCAATTCAAAGAAGTGGAGGCAAACGATTTGATCAAATACGCCCAGCAACCTTACAGCCTTCCACTTTACAACCGTTTTAAATCCTGGTACGAAGAGTTTGTCCGTTTCGGTGGGTTTCCACAAGTGGTACTGGCGAATACTGAAAAAGACAAAAAGGATTTTTTACAGGATATCATAAATGCTTATATTGAGCTGGATATCAGGCTCTTATCAGATTTTGATGCAAGTGCAACGCTCTACCGGCTTATCCGACTGCTCGCAGCCCGTTCAGGTACTTTACTTGAAATTTCAGGGGTGACGGGTGTATTGGGCGCTGATCGCCGCAAAGTCAACGCCTACCTCGAGCTGTTGGAGCGCACTTATTTCATTCACCTGGTCTCGCCATTCACTAAAAATACCGACAAAGAAATCGCCTATCGCAAAAAGGTATTTCTTGCAGATACTGGCATTCTCAACCAGCTGGCGCAGGTGAGCAGTGGCCAGGTATTTGAGAACGCTGTTTACCTTCAGTTTATACGAGCTGGAATCCCTGATATTCGTTATTACCAAACTAAAGCAGGGGCGGAGATTGATTTTGTGTTGGATCAAAAAACGGCTGTGGAGGTAAAGGAAACGCCTCACGCGAGCGACCTGGCGGTGCTTGTCAAGCGCTCCACCGCACTTGGCTTACCAGCATCTCAACTCATTGGCCGTTACCCGCCAGGCGATGATTTTCGCGATTTTGTTTGGGGCGGAATGGTCTGTTGAAATATCAACCTAACATCTCCAGCAACCACTCCTTCTCCGTCAAAATCTCCTCCCCAGAGATCGAAACCCGCAAGGCCTCTACTGCCTCCTTTTTTCTGAAGTCCAAAGCCATCATTTGCTGCGTGTACGCCACGATCAAGCCATAATTGGTGCGGTGATATCCGATGCTCGTATGTCGGCGGATATAGTTTTTCATGCCTTTCAGGTGATTTTCCAACAAGTCAAATGCCTCCGTTTCGTAGAAGATCTTGAGTTGCAAGGTCTTGGCCGTCAGGTTGTTGATCAGGTCTTTGTAGTCGGAGCGTTGCAGGTTCAGCAGCGCAGTTTTGAAGTCCCTGCGCGCATACGCCACCCGCGCCAGACCCAGGCTGGCGGTGGCTTCCCGCCATTGCCGTTCCAACAGGTTTTTGTGCTCCAGAATGAAGCGCTCTACCCAATCCAGCTCCCCTACTTTGAGTGCAATCGCAATGATGTTATTGAAGGCAAAACGGGAGATCTGACCGTTTTCCAGCAGCAGATTGCGTGCGAGCGCACCCTGGTACAGGTCCAGCGTAGCGCGTAGCCAGCCTTCTGCCGACTGGTTGATCTTTTTGATGCCAAAATTGATGGCCAGCAGGTAGAGCGTGCGCAGCTCTTCAGGCGGAAATTCACCTGCATGGGTCGCAAGAATTGTTTTGAACCGTTCAAAATGCTGCTCAGCCCTGGGCAGATCGGTCTGAAATTGATAGCAGTAATAATACAAGCCCACGGCTGGTGTATCGAGCAAGTTTTCAGACGCCGCATGGCTAAGTACCGCATCCAGCAGCCCGATGCGGTACTCCGCTTTGAAGACCGTCTGATGCGCGGTTGCCAGACAGGCCAGGCGCAGTTTTCTGGCAATAAAGGCCGTATCCATCAGATCAGAGGTAGCCTGAAGGTTCAGCACTTCTGTACGGCGTGTCAGCGTGTCGAACTGATAACGCTCCCATTCCACCAGATTCAGGTCGTGGAAATAATCTGCATGGCGCCAGGGCTGTGCTTCCCGGCTTTCCCGGGCTTCCCGGAGCGTAATGTTGAAATGTTTGCTGAGGTTTCGTTTGCGGTAAGCAGCGGCCAGCCGGATCTTGGCACGTCCTTCATCCTGGAACTTCTCCTGATAGGCCAGGTATTTTTCCAGCAGGGCAAGCAGGGCTGAATTTGCCTGACGTGTTTTGAGTCCGCCTTCCGTTTTATTTAATACACCAGCGGCTTCAGCATCCGTGGGCAAACGTCCGGCTCGTCGGCAGGCATCCAGATAGTCGAACAGCAGGATCTGCTGTTGACGGGCATTGAAAAAGGGGGAACGGACGAATTTGCCGAATTCTCGGATTTCTGTGGTCGTGAGGGAAACAAAGGCTTCCCAGAGCAAAGTTTTTTCCATAGCAGGGACAAATCACAAGACTCTTTTTTATTTTTAATCGTATTTTTTATTTTTAAAAAACTGATAATCAATAATCTAAAAATATTTTATTAAAAAATAAGGGGAACAAATGTAAAAAAATGGATTTGTAGAATCAAGCAGCAAGCCCAACATTTGTAGCATCAAGTAATTATTCACTGGTTCGAAGCGCATTCGCCCATTGTCTTTACCCATTTTTCACGGCAGGTCACCCAATCTGCAATTCAACAAATTTGGAAAACGATCTATTATGAAACCCATACGCTACCCCTATCTACTCCTGCTTTTGTGTCTGCTTGCCGGCACCCGAACTGCTCAGGCACAATGCAGCGCCAGCGCCGTGGCGATACCTGTCACCTGCTTCGGTCAGAGCAACGGCCTGGTTGATCTGACGGCCAACAATGGCGCCGCACCTTACACCTACGCCTGGTCGAACTTTGCCACGACCGAAGATCTTTCCGGTTTGCCAGCAGGTACCTACACCTGCACAGTTACGGACAATCTTGGCTGCACCGCTACTGCAGAAACAACCGTGACACAACCACAAGCCCTGGCGGTAGAAATTCCCGGTATTACCCTCAATTGTGTTGTACTCAGTGCAAGCCTCAATCCTTTGGTCAGTGGCGGCAATCCAACTTACAACTATCAATGGGGCAATGGCGCGACGACCAATACCATCCAGGTACAACAGCCTGGCGCCTATTTCCTTACGGTTACTGATGTAAATGGCTGTACAACCATCAAAACAGCCTTGGTACAGGAGGACATCATTCCGCCCGTTGCTTGTGCCGGACAGGATTTTATACTGAACTGTAATGTTCTCCAACTCATGCTTGACGGCTCTTGTTCCTCCATAGGGACAAATTTTGTTTATGCGTGGGCAACTACAAACGGCCATTTAATAAGTGGGCTAAATACGCCTACGCCTAACGTGGATGCCCCCGGGTCCTATATGGTCACGGTCACCAACACCGCAAATGGCTGCACTTCTACCGATGTAGTTTTTGTCCTTCAAGATGCAAATACCCCAACAGTCAGTGTAACCCCAGAACTGGAACTCCCATGCGGAGGCACCTTGACCTTGCCCGCCGTTGGAGTCAGTGGCCCGAATTTTACTTTTAGCTGGACAACCCTGGATGGAAACATTTTGAGCGGCGGTTTTACCTTAAATCCCATCATCAATGAACCCGGAACGTACACAGTATTGGTTGTCAATATTGTAAATGGATGCACGGCCACCGCCAGTGTAGTGGTTACCGGCGGTGGCACGCTCTGTAGTAAAATAGAAGGCCGTGTGTTACAGGATACCATGGCAAACTGCCAAACCGACGCCGGTGAGCCTCCCATTTCTGGCTGGATCGTAAAGGCACAGGGGGCGATGGGTAACTATTACGCGCTCACGGATTCAAATGGCAATTACCAAATATCAGTAGCCACCGGAGGCACTTATGCGGTTTCTGCCGTTGCATCCAGTGGATTATGGCTGCCTTGTCCCGTAATTCCCACTGTGGCAGCTCCAAACCCCGATGAAACGTATTTTGCTGCTGACCTGCTTTTTCAAAAACTGGCAGGTTGCCCATTGCTTACGGTGGATCTCAGTTCGGGCAATCTGCGCAGGTGTTTTGCCAACAATCATTTTAGCGTATCCTATTGTAATAATGGCACCGCACCTGCCGAAGATACCTATGTGGAGGTAACCTTAGACCCCTTATTTACACCTGAAGGTTCCAGCATTCCGTTCACAGACCTGGGCGGTGGCGTTTTGCGTTTTGCGGTGGGCGATATTGCGGTAGGAGAATGCGGCTTCTTTGATTTTACCGCTTTACTTAGTTGCAATGCTGTATTAGGCCAGACCCATTGCACGGAAGCACATATTTACCCGGACTCTTCCTGTATTCCCATCAATCCACTCTGGTCGGGCGCAAGCCTACAAATCAGTAGTGCGTGTCTGCCCGATTCTGTACGGTTCACCATTAAGAACATCGGTACCGGTAACATGCCCAATGCACTCGACTACATCGTGGTAGAAGATCAGGTCATGTTGATGTCTGCCCCGGTGCAGCTGGATGCTGGTGAATCCGTCACCGTCAGCGTGCCCGCCAATGGCAGCACCTGGCATTTGGAAGTAGCCCAGGAACCCTACCACCCGGGACAATCTGCACCCGCCGTGTCAGTGGAGGGCTGCACCACGGGCGCCTCCTTCTCCACAGGCTTTGTCAATATTTTCCCTGCAGATGATGAAGACGAATTTATTGACATTGATTGCAAGGCCAATACGGCCTCTTCCGATCCAAACGACAAGCAGGGCTACCCGATCGGGTACGGAGCGCAACATTACATCCGCCCGGGCACGCAGCTGGAATACCTGATCCAGTTCCAAAATACCGGGAATGACACGGCTTTCACAGTCCGTGTGGTAGATACCCTTTCCGCAGGGCTGGATCCTGCCACGTTCCGTCCCGGCGCAAGCAGTCACCCTTACACCTGGGATCTGAGTGGAGCGGGTACACTTACCTTCCTTTACAAAAATATCCTGCTCCCCGACTCCAACGTGAATGAGCCCGCTTCCCATGGCTTTTTCAAATTCACCATCCATCCCCGCGCCGATGCGCCTTTGGAAACGGTGATCCATAATACTGCGGAGATCTATTTTGATTTTAACGAGGCCATCATCACCAATACCACCTTCCATCGCCTGGGCGAGAATTTTGTTACGGTAGGATCGTGGCAGCCTTTGCAGCCGGAATATGCGGTATTGGTATCCCCCAACCCATTTTCTGATGCGGCCACGCTGGAGATAAAGGGCCTGCGGGAAAATGGTCCCCTGCATTTACAAGTATTTGATTTTCAAGGGAAAATGCAATTGAAAATGGAATCAGAGCATTCGGTTTTCCAGTTGAATAAGGGTGTTTTACCTTCAGGAGTTTACCTTTTTAATATTGGTCAGGCTGGGAAGATCGTGGGGAGTGGGAAATTGGTGGTTCAAAACTGATAAACACAAGGACCAAAGATGGTTTCTGGGAGATTGACCGGGTGACTTTGAGTCACTGGAGCAGCCTCTTTTTTGTTCTAATATGCGCACCATAACTGTACTTCTGTTATTTGTTCTCATCCTTTTTTCCCTTACTCTCGACGCTCAGGATAAAAGGGATTACCGTTGGATTATTGGCGGGAATTCGGCAGGAGGTGGAATTTCCCTTGACTTCAATTATTTTCCTGTTGATATTTCCTATCAGCAGACCGGGCTTTTTATGGATGGCTCAAACACCAGTATGA
>CANJPT010000165.1 GCA_947476195.1 Lewinellaceae bacterium
AGAAATGGCCTCCCCTACTCAGCAACTTCTACCCAAACGGCCTTTTCTTTGAATGCATCCTTAACTCAAACGGCTACCTTTATTCTCACTTCTGTATCCGATGCCCATTGTACCGGAACCGTCAGTGGCTCTGCAGTGGTAACGGTACATCCTACGCCGCTTGCTGTTAACTTTACCAGTAATTGTTCCCCTGCCACCCAAACCTATACGATTGAGTTTGATGTCACTCAAGGTGATTTGAGCACCATTGCTATTACAGGAATTACAGGAATTTTCAACCCGGCCACGGGGCATTTTATTAGTAACCCAATCCCCAATGGGCAATCCTATTCAGTGCTCGTCAAGGATAGCTGGAATTGCGGAAGCTTTACTTACTCTGACGTTGTAAATTGCGCTTGTGCTACCGATGCAGGTTCCATGAGCCAAACTCCGCTAACCCTTTGTTATGGTCAGACGGCAAGCACTTCCGCTGCTTCAGGAACCTTCCTTGAATCTGGCGATATACTCCTCTATTTCCTTGTAAGCCAAGCGAATACGCCACCAAACTGGACGATTCTTGCCGTGAGTAACACGCCTTCGTTTGCGTTTGATCCGGCAACTATGATGACCGCAACGCCTTACTTCATTGTTGCCGTAGCAGGCGATGCAGGCGGTTCGATAGGGATCGATCTTGGTGATCCATGTTTATCGATAGTACCTGGCCCAACAGTGATATGGCGGCCATTGGTAAGTGCAATACTGTCTGGTGTCCCAGTTGTTTGTCCAGGAAGTCCCGCAAGTATCACTGTTCAGTTTGCTGGAAACGGGCCATTCAATTTCACCTATACAGATGGTAGTAACCCACAACAATTCACCAATATCAGCCAAAATCCATACACTTTCCAAGTAACACCTGGGACATCCAGTGGCTATTCTCTGGTAAATGTTACAGGTACAGGCAATTGCCCTGGTACCACCAGTGGCAATGCCGTGGTAACCATCTCCAATCCACCCCAGGCCCTCAACGTGATGGTGAATTGCAATCTGGTTACGGAGACGTACATAGTCACATTTGATATCGGAAATGGAGCGCAGCCCAACCCAGTCTATACAGTATTGGGCGTTCAGGGTACATTGACCGATACTACATTTTCTTCTATTACATATCCTGGCACTCAGGCGTACACTGTAGTCATTGCCAATCCAACCGGTTGCACTACTACCATTACTGGAATGCCTAACTGCGTGTGTGCTACGAGTGCCGGCACTTTGGCTAATGGTGTAAATACATGTTTGCCTGCTGGCATGGTATCCGCTCAATCTGTTGGAAACCAATCACTTGATGCGAATGACATCCTAAAATATGTGCTCTGCACCAACCCGGCCATATTACCATTGGGCATTCTGGCCCAAGGCAATTTACCTGAATTTGGATTCCAGGCAGGCATGACAGCTGGCACAACCTATTATATTGTAGCAGTGGCAGGCAATGCCCTGAATGGCATGGTAGACCTGACCGATCCATGTTTATCATTTTCACCAGGGGTAGCGGTAGAGTTCTATGCACCACCCGCTGCATCAATTACCGGAAATCAAACCCTGTGCAAGGGGGATAATACTTCGTTTCAGGTTCAATTAACTGGCACTGCGCCATTTCAGTTTGTGTATGCAGTCAATGGTGTTCCTCAAAGTCCGGTAAGCTCACCCGGCAACACCTTTAATATTCTCACCAACAATGTGCAGCAAAATCAGGTATTTACCCTGGTTTCTGTGGAGGACACCCATTGTCCCGGAACAGTTTCCGGACAAGCAACCTTGACCGTTTCGCCTACACCTACTGGCTCGATTTTGGGCAGCACTACTATTTGTGCCGGCGGCACTACGGCGTTGAGCCTGACACTTAGTGGAGGCAATTCATATGACCTGACTATTTCCGGAACCAATCCTCCTACCCTGCTGACTGGCGTTTTGAATGGCGCAACCTTCAACGTTTCCCCTTCTATTACAACTACATACACCATTACAAGCTTAGTCGCTGCTGGCAACAACTGTCCAGCCCAAATTGGACAAAGCGCTACAGTCACAACCGCTACAGTCAATGCGAGCAGTGTGGTCTCTGACTTTAATGGGTTTAGTACCAGCTGTCCACTAACGAACGACGGTTCCATCGTCCTTACGCCAATCGGCGGGATCACACCTATCAATGCAGTTTGGAGCAATGGCGCAACAGGACTCAGCAATAACAATCTGGTTGCCGGGACTTATAGTGTTACCCTGACCGATCAGATCGGCTGTACGTACACGGAAACCTATACACTAATCGCGCCGCCAGAACTTGGCATTGATTTCACGATCGAATCACCCACTTGTATTGGGGATAGAGATGGCTCCATTACGATCACAGGAATAAACGGTGGCGCTGGGCCTTTTGCCTTGAGCCTGAATAACATAGCCGTGCAAACGACTAATACATTCCCGGTGATTCTACCCGACCTTAGTAGTGGTGTACAGCTGATTGGCGTAGAAGATGCCAACGGGTGTATGAGTGATGTAGAGGCTATCATAATAAATCCGGTAGCGATCAACGTAAGCCTTGGGCCAGACGTTAGTATCCATTTGGGTGAATCCGTGGTTTTACAGGGCAATTTGAATTTCATGAATCTTGCCACTTTCACTTGGTCGCCCACCAGTTATTTGAGCCCTTCGGATTCATTGACCACCCTGGCAACTCCTGTTACAACCACCCGATACCTGCTTATAGCAACAGATGACAATGGTTGTTCTACCAGTGATGATATCCTGGTAACCGTGGATAAAAAAATTCGGGTCTATATTCCGAATGTCATATTGCCCACATCAGATATCCTAAATGACCAAATAACGGTTTATGCCGGGTCGGAAGTAGCTCTTGTACGCTCCATGCGGATTTATGACCGTTGGGGTGAGATGCTGTTTGAAAACCTCAATTTCTTGCCCAACGACCCACAATTTGGTTGGAGCGGCAAAGCCAAAGGCCAGGATGTTAATCCTGGGGTATACGTTTATGCTGTAGAAGTGGAATATACGAATGGTGAGACTGAAATATTTTCTGGGGATGTGACCGTGGTTCGATGATGCGCACTCAAAAAAGGCCCATATGGCAACGTGAAATTTAAAACGCATGGTTTAGCCTACGTAATATAAGGATCACATTGTTCGGTTATTGGGTGCGGGTGTGACTCAAAGCAGACTACAGGACTCAAAGTCACACCCGCACTAAACTCAAAAGCACCCACTGGCCTCAGCTGGGTGCTTTTGTACTTTATTCGAATACTAGTGGCGCGCCCGGCCATTAAGGTATGAATTGGGGAGGCAAAATTTCGTTGAAACCGTCTTCCTGGCTTGCAACTTCCGTTAAAAGTGCCGTAATTTGTGTCTTGCTTAACTGCATCGGGTCTTCTTTTTTAGTAGTGTTTAGCGACCACTAAGATGAAGACCTTTTTTGTTTTTCAGACACACTTTTTGGGACACTATCTGCCATTTATACGTCCTATTATGCAACTCGGAAATGCCCGATAAAGTGGCTTTCATTGGATCTAAGCACTCCTAAATACAAAAACCCCGCTGTTATCTGACAGCAGGGTTTTTGTATAGTTTATTTTCAAATCAATGACTTTAAACGCATTGACCTGATTCCGAATTATCGCAATATACTCATTTTTCGAACATTGCGGCAGTTTCCACTTTCAAGACTTACAAAATAGAGTCCATTGGGCAATCCATCTGTTCGAAGTTCAAAGTTAGAACCTCCTTGAGGAAACACCACATTTTGCAGCATTGAAACTGTGCGGCCTACAGCATCTGTAACACGTACTACAGCATCAAAGCCCTCTTCAGCAAAAATGCTAAGGTTTGCTATATCACCGTTTACTGGATTTGGCGAAAGTTGCCAAGCTGAAAGCCCTTCAATATTATTGGTTGACAAGCTGGTATTCGGCGTTTTTAGATTCCGCGATTTAAAAGCTGCGCAACCAACCAAATAGTTGAATGGCTTGACCCGCCAATAGTAAGTTTTATTGGCTGCAAGGGTTGTAATCAGTTTACTGGTACTGGTTTCAATAAAGGTTTGAGCGTATTGGGTACCAAAGGTTGAAATGATATCTATGTCAATCAGGTAGTGGGTTGCGCCGGGAACTGCCTGCCATTCAAGCAGCACATTATTGTAATATGGTACCGTAGCAGCACTTGCTGGCGAAATGAGCAAATCTGATGGGGTGTTTATTTCTGTAGCAATGGATACAAAAGTATTATCCAGGTAGTTGCGGTCAGCGTTGTTCAGATCGGCATTTATAATATCCATCTGATCCTGAGTAAACGCATAGGTAGCGCAATTGCCAAAATAGCCCATGTAATTGTTCTCCATAGGATCCACCTGTACCCCAAGTGGGTCTTTTGCACCCCCAACATAGTTGTTACAGTTAGATGCGATCAAACCGAAATTATAATCAGGTGGAGTATCGCAAATCTCGTCAGCCGAGGTAGCACAGTTGGTAGCGTCTTGGCGTTCAGTTGTTACGCCACCACCATTTGGTGCCACTACAGGAGCAACAGGCCAGTTCGTATCAGCAGCATCAAAAGGATTGGATTCGTAGCCAAAAAAGGTATGTGGCAAAGAAAACAAGTGACCCATTTCGTGTGGGAGGGTGCTATTGGGTTGGCCACCATTGGTCTCCGTTTTGCGGCTCACAATCCAATCTTGCTGCGTTTGGTAATATGCCAGTGTGATGACACCTGGAGGATTACTGTTTCCAGACACAGGCTCGTTTACGACAAATACATTGACGGCATTTTTATGACGGCGCAGGTTCATCAACAATGAGTTGTTCTGGTTATTATATACGTTTTCATTATTAATGGACTTGTCAAAAAGACCATTGGTAGGGTGTTCACTAAGATAGAATTGAATGCCAACAGGTAAATAAGCCGCGTTGAGTGCACACAATTGTTCCAGGATCTTAATTTCTTTATGCTTACCATTGCCATCGGCATCACCAACCAAGTGAAAATGGATTGGTACATATTTGATTTCACCGCGACTTTCAGCGGATGCCCGCATAGCCTCCATTACAATTTTATTCTGGCGGAGTTGTGGCAAAAGTGCTGCCTGATCTTCCGCATTACCACAAATCCGTGGCTGCAAAACCTGGCTAAATACTGGCAAAATTGCCAGTAAGGCAAAAAGAAGGACTAAAAACCCTTTTTTCATATAGAAAAATTTTAATTTTGAAGGATCTTAAATTTTGAAGGACCAAACTAATCCGTCGAGTGCTAAAATGTTGCCTAACAGGCAAACAGCCAACGTCAAATACCCGGTTTCAAAAGTTTAAAAACAGATTGAATGTGCAAAATTATGAAAAGCTAGCGTAAGCCGCTGTCCGAAATTGGCAATTCACTATGTTTTTGCAATCTTTGCATTCCAGAGAAGCACTAAACATACTCATTCCAATTAAAACGATTGTTTTGAGGGTTTTGTTTAACATTTTTCTCTTAGGCCTTCGAACAAATTTAGTCTGCTTAAGTGTTGCCGTAAAGAGTGATCAGCCATTGGCTGAGGTTTTCCGATCTTTTCAATAACCGTTCTATCTTACCCAGAGAAGTACCCGACGCATCAGATTGGGGGTTTATCGAAAATTCACCTCCTCCACCCTTCCAGCAGCTAACTTTGCATTAATTCTGAAACTAAGTTTGAATAAATCTTGTTTCAAGATATAATTTTGTGAAAACATTTTTTTCTTTAATCTTATACTACCTTAGTCAGTGCTGATCAAATGTTGAAACCCATGACAACAGACAATTTTTTTGCTAAAACCGGATTATTTACGATTCTATTTGGATTGATGCCATGCATCGCTCCGGCACAAAACTCAAGTGCTGTGGGTATTCGACCTAAAAGCGTTTTCGAAATGCTGACCACGAAAGAGGCTGAGAAAATGACCCTGGAGACCGACCTGACCATGATCATCGAGCAAAAAAAAACCAATCAATATTTCCCGGCCACCCTACGAAGCGAAAATGGTAAGGTATATAGAGTAGAAGTAAAGCCTCGTGGCAAATTCCGCCGAAAAGTGTCTGTATTCCCACCCCTGAAACTGAAATTTAAAAAGAAAGATCTGATAGCAGACGGGCTGGATACCCTAAATGAGATCAAATTAGTGCTGCCCTGCTATGAGAATGAAAAAGGAGACGAACTTATCATCCGCGAATACCTTGCCTATCGGATGTTTGAACAGTTAACCGATATCAGCCTTCGCGCCCGGCTCATTCGGCTCACGATTCGGGATACGCACGTAGAACAGTCCAAAAGACCTATGTACGCCATACTGCTCGAAGACGAGGAAGAGCTCGTCGCACGACTTCATGGTATTTTAAGTGAAGAATACGGCATCCCAACAGACAGCCTGCATACTTATCAAGCGGCCCTCACGGTCATGTTTGAATATATGATTGGAAATACGGATTGGGAAATTTCCATGCTACGCAATGTCCGCATGATTCGGGCTCCCGAATCAGGAAAATTACTGGTGGTTCCGTATGATTTTGACTTTTCTGGCCTGGTCTATGCACCGTACTCCAGCCCAAGTTCTGATACTGGTTTGAAAACCGTGCGTGACCGATTTCTAATGAGCAATGGATTGAAGCCAGAGTCACTTAAACGGGCGCTCAACACCCTGAAAGCAACACAACCGGCCTTTTATTCGCTTTGCAAGTCTAAATATCTTAGCCATGCTGCATCAGAGGATATGCTTGCTTTTTTACAGAGTTTTTTTGCCAAAGTTGAGGGTAAAAATGAAATTCCACAGATGATAAAATTAGATTCGGACTAAAAAACCTCGATTGTGTTGTCTTTGCATTTGGGAAAGGAAGGCAGACTTGTTTGGTAGTGGGTCAGGCTAAATCAACCCATCCATACACCTTGATAGTTAAAACAGGATTTGTGAGCGCTGCATGGCTGTCACGCCCCCTTTTGATGGGATAAATTAAAAAAGAAAAAAATGATTGGCCATAGCATTTAAAAATTCACCAGAGAATTCTACCTTTGCACCCGCTAAAAAATTGTCCCCGGAGGAGTGCCAGAGTGGTTTAATGGAGCGGTCTTGAAAACCGTCGTACTGGAAGGTACCGGGAGTTCGAATCTCTCCTCCTCCGCA